>NZ_BAABMI010000018.1:0-107260 GCF_054785195.1 Secundilactobacillus muriivasis
AGCGCCTTGAGACGCTGGCAGGTACATAGGCCTTATAGGCCGAGTGCAAACCACCCGTTTTACGGGTGGTTTTGATTTTCTATCGGCTGCGTTATATGAATAACTGATTAAAGCTCACTTGACAATCTCATGATAGGCGATTATGGTAAAGCCTAAACCTAAGCTAACTTAGGCCAGTTGCTAGTTCGTGACAGTCATTGATCCGTTGGGATGGTTAAACTGAGTTAATGACAATAAATCCCATCAATTCACGGCTTTCAGTAGTCAGAATAAGGGGTTCTGGCCTATAATATAGGTAGTAATCGGTTTTCGGGTCCAACCGCAACGTAGAGGACGGCCCCTTTAATTACCAAAGAAATTTAAATTTAAGGTTAATACTTTGCTTTTTGGCTAAAGATTCGTATAATAAAAGTCAACATTAGTCAAAGTAGATTGCTGAGTTGGTGAATGGAGGGATAACGTGCAAAATCAAAATATTTCCGATATTATCGAAAAGTACCTCAAACAGATTCTGTCGGATACGGAGCACGTAGAAATTCGCCGATCTGAGGTTGCGGACCTCTTTAATGTGGTACCTTCTCAGATTAATTACGTGATCAAAACGCGCTTTACATTATCAAATGGGTATTTAGTTGAAAGCAAGCGTGGCGGTGGCGGCTATATTCGAATAGAGAAGGTCAACTTGTTAGATGATACGGACGTGTTGGACTCTTTAATTGAAACGATTGGTGATTCAATTGGGCAACGCGATGGTTACGCTGTCGTGCAGGGTCTTTATGAAAGTGGCGTCATTGGTCGGCGTGAAGCCAACATCATCTTGACGATCATGAATAAGGACACCCTTCAAATGGAAAACCGAGCACAAGAAAACGGCTTACGAGCGCGGATCTTAGTGAGCATCCTAAAGCATTTGCGTTACGAGAGCTAAGAAAGTGAGGAATTGATATGGATAATCTTTTTACCCCAAGTGCGAAGAGCGTATTGGCATTAGCTCAAGAGCAAGCCAAATTTTTCAAGCACCAAGCGGTAGGTACGGAACACTTACTCTTAGCGCTCACGATTGAGAAGAACGGGATCGCCAACAAGGTGTTACAACAGTTCTCAATTAGCGAAGACGATGTGCGTGAAGAAATCGAACGGTTTACCGGTTACGGCACTTTAGGCAACGTTGATAAGGATACTTACCTCCCATATTCACCAAAGGCCAAGGACATGCTGTCCGTTGCTGGTGAAGAGGCAAAGCGAATCGGTGCGACTAAGATTGGTACTGAACACCTATTACTTGCGCTACTGAGTGATGAAACCATCTTATCCTCACGTATTTTAATGAACTTAAACATTGACCTCGGCCAAGCGCGCAAGGTGATCTTGCGGAAGCTCGGCGTTAGTGAAACTCAAGATAAGCGGCGCAACCCACGCGCTCGCAAGCAACAAGGCGGTACCCCAACTCTGGATTCGTTGGCTCGGGATTTGACCCAATTGGCCAAAGATGATCGAATGGATCCAACGGTTGGCCGGAACAAGGAAGTTCGGCGTGTAATTCAGATTTTGAGTCGACGGACCAAGAACAACCCCGTGCTGATTGGCGAACCCGGTGTCGGGAAAACGGCGATTGCTGAAGGGCTTGCTCAACGAATCGTTGCTGGTGACGTTCCAGAAGATATGCAGCAAAAACGGCTGATGGCTCTTGATATGGGGTCGTTGGTTGCTGGGACTAAGTACCGTGGTGAATTCGAAGACCGGTTGAAGAAGGTTATCGAAGAAATTTATAACGATGGCCAAGTCATCCTGTTTATCGACGAATTACACACTTTGATCGGTGCCGGTGGTGCTGAAGGTGCCATTGACGCCTCGAACATCTTGAAACCCGCTCTGGCACGTGGCGAACTCCAAACCATTGGGGCAACCACGTTGGACGAGTATCAAAAATACATCGAATCTGACGCAGCGTTGGAACGTCGGTTTGCAACTGTGCAAGTCGATGAACCAACCGAAGACGAAACGATTGAAATTTTGAAGGGCTTGCGGCCACGTTACGAGGAACACCACCACGCCAACATTTCAGATGAGGCGCTTGAACAAGCCGTTAAGTTATCTACTCGCTACATTACGGATCGCTTCTTACCTGATAAGGCCATTGATCTGATGGATGAAGCAGCCGCTAAGGTGCGAATCAGCCAAATGGATCAACCATCTGCAAAATCTAAGCAAGAAGCGAAGTTAGCTGAATTAGCCGACCAACGCGAAGCTGCCATCTTGGACCAACGGTTTGAAGAAGCCGCTGATTTGAGAGAACAAGAAATTGCGTTGAAAGCGAAGCTCGATAAGAAAGCCAAGAAGAAGGCTGAAAGTGACCAACAGTATGACTTAAACGTCACTGGCGAAGACGTTGCCGAAGTTGTTTCTGACTGGACTGGGGTACCAACGACCCAATTGCAACGGACTGAACAGGAACGTTTGATCAACTTGGAAAACATCTTGCATAAGCGGGTTGTGGGTCAAGAAGAAGCCGTTTCTGCAGTCTCACGGGCAATTCGGCGGGCTCGGAGTGGGTTGAAAGATCCAAACCGGCCAATTGGTTCATTCATGTTCTTAGGCCCGACGGGGGTTGGGAAGACGGAATTGGCCAAGGCACTGGCTGAAGCCATGTTCGGCTCCGAAGATAACATTATTCGGGTTGATATGAGTGAATACATGGAGAAGTACTCAACGAGTCGGTTGATTGGCTCGGCACCAGGGTACGTTGGCTATGACGAAGGTGGCCAATTAACTGAAAAGGTCCGTCAAAAGCCTTACTCAGTCGTTCTCTTTGATGAAGTTGAAAAGGCACATCCAGACGTCTTTAACCTGTTACTGCAAGTGCTTGACGATGGTTACTTGACTGACTCCAAGGGTCGTAAAGTGGACTTCCGAAACACCATTTTGATCATGACCTCTAACTTGGGGGCAACTCGCCTTCGGGACGAAAAGACGGTTGGGTTTGGTGCCGAAGATCATGCCGAAGACTACAAAGCCATGGCAGCCACGATTCGTGAAACCTTGAAGCAATCATTCCGGCCAGAGTTCTTGAACCGGATCGATGAAATCGTGGTCTTCCACGCCCTCGTTAAGAAGGAACTCCACCAAATCGTGAAGTTGATGGCTAAGACGGTGATCAAGCGGATCAGCGATCAAGGTATCAAGGTCAAGGTAACACCAGCAGCTATCGACGTGATTGCCGATGCTGGTTTTGACCCTGAGTATGGTGCACGACCAATTCGTCGAGCCCTCCAAACCAAGATTGAAGACCGGTTGAGCGAAGCCTTGCTCTCTGGCGAAATCAAGGCGGGGAACCAAGTCACGCTTGGTGCAACCAAGGGTGAGATTACCGTGAACGTGAAACAAGAGACTGAAAAGCCGGTTGAGAAGAATCAACCGGTTGGAACTAAGTAAGTTAAATAGATTACAGTAGAAGCAACTTCACTTTGGTGGGGTTGCTTCTTTTGTGTCCAGCGTACACATTGGGTGCGATTGGGGGTGTCGGCTGTTTGTCGTCGCTTTGCTCGCCAAAGCCGCATTAAAAAGCGCTCGTTCAGGCGACAAAATTCGGCGCCGCTTAAACTGTTATTTTCAGGGTTCCTGAAGTTGTAGAAACCTGTCAACCACGCACTTTCTGGCCACCACGCCGAATGGTGCTGCGCGAGACTGAGAGCTGCATGTAGGGGCACTTCGATAAAACCGCCAGGCCCAGGCGCTTTCACCGAAGTGCCCCTACACACCGCTCTCAACCCGTCTCGCTTCGCACACTAACGCTTTGCCGTTTCGTTTACAAGGTTAATATGGTAGACTATTAATCGACAAAAAGTAGTTGGTATGAGAAAGGATCGTTCAATTGAAGCGAGAGGAACAGTTAGCACAGACCCGCCAGGCCATTCTTGATGCAGCGCGGGAATTATTTTTATCCAAGGGGTTCCAAGAAACCTCGACCCGAGACATTGCCAAAGCGGTGGGGATTACCCAACCGGCGCTGTACCATCACTTTGACGATAAAGAAGTGATTTTCTTGCAGGTGATTCAAACGGTAGGGGCGTCGATCAAAGAACGAATCGATGCAATTAATGTCCAACAGACGACGTTATCACCAGAAGATCGGTTAACGCAGATTACGCAGGTGCTGACAGATGCGCATCCGCGTGACATTTTTACGGTGATCCACTCTAGTTTTGCGTATCTAAAACCAGCGCACCAAGGACGACTCGGCATGCTGTTTCAAACGGATTATCTAACGCCGATCACCACGTTCTTTGAAAGTGAAGATGTCACCCTTCGAAAGCCATTGACCGCAACGGAGGCGGCTTCGTTTTATATGACGAGTCTTAGTCCGCTGTTCAGCCGGTTTCACCAAATCGGTGGTTCGGACTTATCGGAAGAGGCCCGCATTCGGTTGTTGTTGGATATGATTTTGCATGGCGTCGTTGATTAAGACCAATTTAGGCGTAATGTGAGCAACAGCCTTGACAAGCACAATTGAAGTGCGTATACTAATCAGCAGTATGGAACTGTGAACTGAAATGATTCGTCACGATCTATTGTCCGCGGCGGGTCTCATAAAAACCAAAAGCAAACAGAATCGGTTTGTTTTTGGATTTTTTTTGCCAAAAAACCGGTTAGAAATCGTTTTCTTTGAAAATGTAATCTAATTGTAATATTTGGATTCAGTTCGCTGAATAAACTGGAGAGGTGAACAACTTGGCAGGACACTTGGTTAAATATGGCAAGCACCGGACCCGACGAAGCTACGCACGGATTAAGGAAGTATTGGATTTACCTAACTTGATCGAAATCCAAAAGAATTCGTACCAATGGTTTCTAGATGAAGGGCTGCGCGAAATGTTCGATGACATTATGCCAATCGAAGATTTCCAAGGGAACCTTTCATTAGAGTTCGTTGATTATCAATTACTAGAACCAAAATATACCGTTGATGAAGCACGAGAACACGATGCAAACTACTCAGCACCACTACACGTCACGTTGCGCTTGACGAACCATGAAACTGGCGAAATCAAGTCACAAGACGTTTTCTTTGGGGATTTCCCACTGATGACGGAACAAGGGACGTTTATTATTAATGGTGCCGAACGGGTTATCGTATCGCAATTAGTTCGTTCCCCTGGTGTTTATTATAATGAAGAAACTGATAAGAACGGTCGGACGGTTTACGGTGCCACTGTGATTCCTAACCGAGGTGCTTGGTTGGAATTCGAAACCGACGCTAAGGGCCTCTCTTACGTTCGTATCGACCGGACGCGGAAGATTCCAATGTCAGAACTTGTTCGGGCATTGGGCTTCGGCTCTGACGATGAAATCATCAAGATGTTCGGTGACAACGACAGCTTGATGGCAACTCTTGAAAAGGATGTTCACAAGAACACCGATGATTCACGAGTTGAAGAAGCGTTGAAGGATATCTACGAACGCTTGCGGCCAGGTGAACCTAAGACCGCTGACTCTTCACGGAGTCTGTTGACCGCGCGTTTCTTTGATCCTAAGCGTTATGACATGGCGCCAGTTGGCCGTTACAAGACGAACAAGAAGTTAGTTTTGAAGAACCGCTTACTGGGCTTGACCTTAGCTGAAACCTTAGCTGATCCTGAGACTGGCGAAGTTTTGGCACAAAAGGGCGATATCTTAGATAAGGATCGTTTGAAGACGTTATCACCTTACTTAGATCGTGACGACTTCAAGACGGTGACTTACACGCCATCTGATGAAGCAGTTGTGACTGAACCAGTTACGTTGCAAACCATCATGGTTGAATCACCAGACGATCCAGAACGTGCTATCCCTGTTATTGGCGATGGCCATATTGATCTCAAATACAAGCACATTACCCCAGCCGACATCTTAGCTGCTGTTAACTACTTCTTCAACTTGCAAGAAGGCGTTGGCAACACTGATGATATCGATCACTTGGGTAACCGTCGGATTCGTTCCGTTGGTGAATTGTTGCAAAACCAATTCCGAATCGGGTTATCTCGGATGGAACGGGTTGTTCGGGAACGGATGTCAATTCAAGACGCCTCAACCGTAACGCCACAACAATTAATCAACATTCGGCCAGTTGTTGCTTCAATCAAGGAATTCTTTGGGTCATCACAACTGTCACAATTCATGGACCAAACCAACCCATTGGGTGAATTAACGCATAAGCGTCGGTTATCTGCCCTTGGACCTGGTGGTTTGACTCGTGACCGTGCCGGTTATGAAGTTCGTGACGTGCACTACACCCACTACGGTCGGATGTGCCCAATCGAAACGCCTGAAGGCCCTAACATTGGGTTGATCAACAGTTTGTCTTCTTACGCTCGGATCAACAAGTATGGCTTTATCGAAACGCCATACCGTCGTGTTTCTTGGGAATCTCACAAGGTTACCGATAAGATCGACTACTTGACCGCTGACGAAGAAGATAACTACGTTGTGGCACAAGCGAACTCACCATTGAACGATGATGGTTCATTTGTGAACGACGTTGTTATGGCACGTGCGAAGTCTGAAAACATCGAAACCGGGATCGACGCTGTCGATTACATGGACGTTTCGCCTAAGCAAGTTGTGTCGGTCGCTACGGCCTGCATTCCTTTCTTGGAAAACGATGACTCTAACCGGGCTTTGATGGGTGCCAACATGATGCGTCAAGCCGTTCCTTTGTTGGATCCTCACTCACCATTAGTTGGGACTGGGATCGAATACAAAGCTGCGCATGACTCTGGTGTTGCCTTGATCAGCAAGCACGATGGGACTGTTGAATACGTTGATGCACGTGAAATCCGTGTTCGTCGTGAAGACGGTGCCTTAGACACTTACAAGTTAATGAAGTTCCAACGTTCTAACGGTGGTAAGAACTACAACCAACGGCCAATCGTTAAAGTGGGCGACCACGTTGATAACGACGAAGTCTTGGCTGATGGGCCATCAATGGAAGATGGCGAATTGGCCTTAGGTCAAAACCCATTAGTTGCCTTCATGACTTGGCAAGGTTACAACTTCGAAGATGCCATTGGGATCAACGAACGCCTTGTTAAGGATGACGTTTACACGTCGATCCATATTGAAGAATACGAATCAGAAGCCCGAGACACGAAGCTCGGACCTGAGGAAATTACGCGTGAAATTCCTAACGTTGGTGAAGATGCCTTGAAGAACCTCGATGAAGAGGGGATTATCCGCATTGGTGCCGAAGTTCATGATGGTGACATCTTAGTTGGTAAGGTAACGCCTAAGGGTGTGACTGAATTATCAGCCGAAGAACGTCTGTTGCACGCAATCTTTGGTGAAAAGGCCCGTGAAGTTCGGGATACGTCACTTAAGGTGCCTCATGGTGGCGGCGGGATCATCCAAAACGTCCGGATTTTCACTCGTGAAAACGGTGATGAATTGTCTCCTGGCGTTAACATGATGGTTCGGGTCTACATCGCTCAAAAGCGTAAGCTGCAAGTCGGTGATAAGATGGCCGGTCGTCATGGGAACAAAGGGACCGTTTCAATCGTGATCCCTCAAGAAGATATGCCTTACATGCCAGATGGTACCCCAATCGATATCATGTTGAGCCCAATGGGTGTGCCTTCTCGGATGAACATCGGGCAAGTGCTCGAAATTCACTTAGGGATGGCTGCTCGTAAGTTAGGTATCCACGTGTCAACCCCTGTCTTTGATGGTGCGCAAGATGAAGATATCTGGGCGGCTGTTAAGGAAGCCGGGATGGCGGACGATGCCAAGACCGTTCTTTACGATGGTCGGACCGGTGAAGCATTTGACAAGCGGGTTGCCGTTGGTGTCATGCACTACATGAAGTTGGCCCACATGGTTGACGACAAGATCCATGCCCGTTCAATCGGACCTTACTCACTGGTTACGCAACAACCACTTGGTGGTAAAGCGCAATTTGGTGGCCAACGGTTTGGTGAAATGGAAGTTTGGGCCCTTGAAGCTTACGGTGCTGCGTACACGTTGCAAGAAATCCTGACTTACAAGTCAGATGACGTGGTTGGTCGTGTGAAGACCTACGAAGCCATCGTTAAGGGCGAACCAATTCCAAAGCCTGGTGTGCCTGAATCCTTCCGTGTGTTAGTGAAGGAATTGCAATCACTTGGGTTGGACATGAAGGTCCTTGGTAGTGACAAGCAAGAAATCGAGTTACGTGACATGGACGAAGAAGATGACGACGTGGTTAACGTTGACGCTTTGAGTAAATTCGCGGAACAACAAAAAGAACAAAACAAAGCCGCTGCCGATGCAAAGCAAGCAGCTGCTAAAACGGATGAAGCTAACGCAAAAGACTAATTAAAGGGAGGTCGATCCTTTGGTCGATGTCAATAAGTTCGAAAGCATGCAAATTGGACTTGCATCGTCTGACAAGATTCGGAGCTGGTCATTTGGTGAAGTTAAGAAGCCAGAAACCATCAACTACCGAACCTTAAAGCCAGAAAAAGACGGACTGTTCGATGAACGTATCTTTGGCCCAACTAAGGACTGGGAATGTGCTTGTGGTAAGTACAAGCGGATCCGGTACAAGGGTGTCGTGTGTGACCGTTGTGGTGTTGAAGTTACGCGTTCTAAAGTTCGTCGTGAACGGATGGGACACATTGAATTAGCAGCACCAGTTACTCACATTTGGTATTTCAAAGGGATTCCTAGCCGGATGGGCTTGGTCCTTGATATGAGCCCTCGCTCATTGGAAGAAATCATCTACTTTGCTTCATACGTGGTTATCGAACCAGGTAACACACCATTGGAAAAGAAGCAGTTGCTTTCTGAACGTGAATACCGTGATAAGAAGGCCGAATACGGTAACGGGTTCAGCGCCGAAATGGGTGCCGAAGCCATCAAGAAGTTGTTACGTGACGTGGATCTTGAAAAAGAAGTCACTGAACTTAAGGAAGAATTGAAGGAAGCTACTGGCCAAAAGCGGACGCGTGCCGTTCGTCGTTTGGACATCTTGGAAGCCTTCCTGACTTCCGGTAACAAGCCGGACTGGATGGTAATGGATACCATTCCAGTTATCCCACCTGATCTCCGGCCAATGGTTCAATTGGAAGGTGGCCGTTTTGCCACTTCTGACTTGAACGACTTGTACCGTCGGGTGATCAACCGTAACAACCGGTTGAAGCGGTTATTGGACTTACACGCCCCAGGCATTATCGTTCAAAACGAAAAGCGGATGTTACAAGAAGCCGTTGATGCTTTGATCGATAATGGTCGTCGTGGCCGTCCAGTTGCTGGTCCTGGTAACCGGCCATTGAAGTCTCTTTCACACATGTTGAAAGGGAAGCAAGGTCGGTTCCGTCAAAACTTGCTGGGTAAGCGTGTCGATTACTCAGGCCGTTCCGTTATTGACGTTGGTCCATCATTACGGATGAACCAAATGGGCTTGCCAGTGCCGATGGCAATGGAATTATTCAAGCCATTTATCATGAAGGAATTGGTTAGCCGTGGGTTAGCTTCTAACATCAAGAACGCTAAGCGTAAGATTGATCGTCAAGACGATGATATCTTTGACGTTTTAGCTGATGTTATCCGTGAACACCCCGTTCTGTTGAACCGGGCCCCTACGCTTCACCGTTTAGGGATTCAAGCGTTCGAACCAGTGTTGGTTAGTGGTAAGGCAATGCGGTTACACCCATTAGCCTGTGAAGCTTACAACGCCGATTTCGATGGGGACCAAATGGCCATTCACGTGCCGCTATCTGATGAAGCACAAGCTGAAGCGCGTTTGCTGATGCTTGCTGCCCACCATATTTTGGCACCTAAGGATGGGAAGCCCGTTGTGGCCCCATCTCAAGATATGGTTATCGGGAACTACTACCTGACTATGGAAGAAGCCGGCCGTGAAGGCGAAGGCATGATCTTCAAGGATAAGGACGAAGCTGTGTTGGCTTACAACAACAACTTAGTTCACTGGCACACCCGTGTCGGGATTCAAACGTCATCCTTAAAGAACAAGCCATTTACCGATGAACAAAAGGGCAAGATTATGGTCACGAGTGTTGGTAAGTTGATCTTTAATGACATCTTACCTAAGTCATTCCCATACTTGAACGAACCAACAACGACGAACTTGAACGGCCACGTGCCGGATAGCTACTTCTTGGAATCAGGCGAAGATATCTTCGATCATTTACGTGATGCTGAAGTTGTTAAGCCATTCAAGAAAGGCTTCTTGAGTGATATCATTGCTGAAGTTTACAAGCAATACAAAGTGACTGAAACGTCACTCTTACTTGACCGGATGAAGGACTTGGGTTACAACGAATCGACCCGTTCTGGCTTAACTGTCGGAATCGTCGACGTGACCGAAGTACCTGATAAGCCACAAATCATCGATGACGCCCACAAACAAGTGGCAACGATCACCAAGCAGTTCCGTCGTGGTTTGATTACCGACCACGAACGTTACGAACGGGTTATCGGGGTTTGGAACGATGCGAAGGATAACTTGCAAGACAAGTTGATCCATAACTTCGAACAACAAAACCCAATCTTCATGATGAGTGACTCCGGTGCTCGTGGGAACATCTCTAACTTTACGCAACTTGCCGGGATGCGTGGTTTGATGGCTGCGCCTAACGGGGCAATCATGGAATTGCCAATCACCGCAAACTTCCGTGAAGGGCTCTCTGTTTTGGAAATGTTTATCTCGACCCACGGTGCCCGTAAAGGGATGACCGATACGGCCTTGAAGACTGCCAACTCAGGTTACCTGACTCGTCGTTTGGTCGATGTGGCGCAAGACGTTATTGTGCGTGAAGAAGACTGTGGTACCGATCGTGGTTTGACGATCAGTGCAATCAAGAACGGTAACGAAATGATCGAACCATTGTACGACCGGATCCTTGGCCGTTACACGATGAAGTCGATCTACGACCCAGAGACTGGTGATTTGATCATCGGCCGTAACCAAATGATCGATGAAGACATTGCTCAAAAGGTTATCGATGCCGGTGTTGAAACCGTCACGATTCGTTCGGTCTTCACTTGTAACACCGCCCACGGGGTATGTGAACACTGTTACGGTCGGAACGTTGCCACTGGCGATCCAGTTGAAATTGGCGAAGCAGCCGGTACGGTTGCCGCTCAATCAATCGGTGAACCTGGTACGCAATTGACCATGCGTAACTTCCATACCGGTGGTGTTGCCGGTAACGCCGATATCACCCAAGGGCTTCCTCGTATTCAAGAAATTTTTGAATCTCGGAACCCTAAAGGTAAAGCTGAGATTACGGAAGTTACTGGGACGGTTGAATCAATCGAAGAAAACCCAGCTGAACGGACGACTGAAATCACCATTAAGGGTGAAGCTGATACTCGGAGCTATACGTTACCGATTACCGCTCGTCTTAAGGTGACTGAAGGCGACTTTGTCCACCGTGGCGCTGCGTTGAACGAAGGGTCTGTTGATCCTAAGGAATTGATTCGCGTTCGTGACGTCTTATCTACTGAAAACTACCTACTCCACGAAGTCCAAAAGGTCTACCGGATGCAAGGTATTTCCATCTTGGATAAGCACGTTGAGATCATTGTTCGTCAAATGCTTCGTAAGGTTCGGGTCATGGATCCGGGCGATACGGACGTCTTACCTGGGACGTTGCTGGATATTAAGGACTTCAAGGAACATAACTACCAGACCTTGGTTTCTGGTGGGATTCCTGCGACTGCCCGTCCAGTTATCTTAGGGATTACCAAGGCTGCCCTTGAAACCAACAGTTTCTTGTCAGCTGCGTCATTCCAAGAAACCACGCGTGTCTTAACTGATGCTGCGATCCGTGGTAAGAACGATCCTCTGATCGGTCTGAAAGAAAATGTTATCATTGGGAAGATTATTCCAGCTGGTACCGGGATGCCGGACTACCGGAAGATCAAGCCTAAGGAAGTTGGCGGCTCTGCCACTGATGGCGTCTATTCAATCAATGAATTGGAACGTCGGATGAAGGAAGAAGAAGCTAAGTAAACATTTAGAAAAGGCTCGAAAGTCGGTTGGCTTTCGGGCCTTTTTGCGTCCATAATTGGTTTTGTAGAAGAGAGACTTAGTGCGGAGGGGATGCAGCATCAAATCAGAAAAATTATTAAAAATGATTTATATCCTGTTAGATCATGATCAAGTGACAGCCGAACAATTAGCCGAACAGTTAGCCGTTTCGGTGCGAACGATTTATCGTTACATTGATACCTTGAGTGCTGCTGGCATTCCAGTCTACACGTCGCATGGTAGAAACGGTGGGGTTTCATTATTGCCAGAGTTTAAAATCAGTAAAGCGCTGGTGAATAAGGATGAGCAGATCGATATCTTAACGTCGTTGAAGAATATGCGAGATTTAGATGTTCAAGATGATCAAACGTTGACTAAGTTATCGGCCATTTTTCAGCAGGTACCGGTTGACTGGTTGAAGATTGACCCAACGGCTTGGCGGAAAGACGATGCGCAAGAAGTGATTCTTGCACAATTAAGGTCGGCAATTCTCAATCACCAGTTTGTTAGTTTTCAGTATCTGAACGCCAAAAATGAGGTTTCTAATCGTGAAGTTTACCCGTTTCAGGTGGTGTTCAAGAATAATGCGTGGTATCTGACGGGTTATTCAATTGAACGCAAAGCGACTCGCAGCTTTAAATTGACCAGATTGAGTGACCTAAAAGGCGAACAAACGGACCATCCGGAAGTAACCGGTCAACCGTGGTTAACTGAATCAACGGTGCAATCGACCCCAGTGGCGCAAATTCAGGTGAGGTTGCGTTTGGCGGAGCGGTTAAAGTACCGAGTTTTTGAGGCGTTTCCGAAATCGGATATCAACCAAAACAAGTCGGGCGAGTTTGAAGTTGTAACAATGGTTAATGAAGGTGACTGGCTAGTGACCTACTTATTGTCATTTGGGAGCGGGTTGACGGTCTTGGCGCCTCAATCGTTAAGGGATCAATTGCGAAGTGAAGTTCAAAAAATTTTGGCGAATTATTAAAAGCTGACAGTCCCTGTCAGGTAAAACCCTGTATGATTCAGTCATCGGGTTGAGGCGGATGTGCTAGCAGGACGAAACGGTTGTTGTCGGGCTGTTAAGCAATGCCTCAATCTGATGATCAATATTGAAAGCAGGTAGATACAATGACAACTTATCCAGATGGCTATAACCAATATTCAATCTATTTTTTGAATCTCATGATGCAGGGCCTACAGGACCACGTTGACGCAAATTCATTTTGGGAGGCAATTTCAGACGAGACCACGTTCACGTTCCATTACCATTTTCCGGGATTCCCACATCAAATGACGAAAGCAGCGTACAAAACGTGGTTTGAAGCCTACGATGCACCGGAAACGGGCGCCGAATTCGCTAATATCTACAGAGACACTACTGCAGGCGTGACGACGTTGATCATGGATTACGCCGTTCATTACAAACAGGGACCAGATATGAATTTTTTGTCAATCGTTAAAATTCAAAATCAGCAAGTGATCAAATGGGATGATTACTTGGATACGGCCAAGCTGAATTAGGTTGAAGATTTGATGATTAGCTAGCATGTCGGCATATATTAAATGAAGCAAAAGACTGCCATAGTTTTACCACCAGAGTTTGGCGATGAAACCATGGCAGTCTTTTTGCGTTCTGTTTCAAAATGAGATTAAGTCAACCAGGAGCACTGTTAAATAACCAACAGTTAAAAACGGAATAAATGGTAATTGTCGCCGTTCGCTGATCATCCCGAATAATAGGGCGGTGCAACTAGCGATCAATAGTAGCCAAGCAAGGTGGTAAAGGTTAAATAAAATTGCGAAACTTAAGCCCAGATCCACATCACCCGCACCAAAGTAGTGGTTGGTATCAGGAACCAGCTGAAAAAGTAACCAGCAGGCGATTAAACCACCATGCCACCAGGTGAAAGTGGTCAAATGCGTTAAACTCGCTAACAACATAATCAGATAGAAATAAACACTTGGCACACGCATTGTTTGCCAGTCGTGCAGACTCATCCAAAGTACTAAGCCACCAATTAGTGTTGTGCAGGTCGCTATTAGGTTCGGCTGCCAAGTGATCGCTAGTACGCCGAAGTAACCTTCAATGATTAAGGTACTTGGGGGGATGGTGGCGCGGCAATTGCGACAATGACCGCGGAGGACGAGATAAGAGATGATCGGAATCAAATCAAACCAACTTAATTGGTGATGGCAATGGTCACAGTAGGAGCGAGCAGGCGTCAGACAAGTTTGGCCGACCTGAATGCGACAAAAAGTGGCGTACAAAAATGAACCGATGATCGTGCCGATAATAAGTTGTGTGAATAAAACCATGATGGCCTCCTTTCGGCTAACTACGTGCGCAATATGGGATGTGTTTTTACGGATGAAAGGGACCTAAGTCAACGTAACGTTAACCAGTATGAATTCAGAAGTTATCGTTGACAGTCCCAAATTGCCATGGTATTATTTTAAAGGTGCTTTTTGTAGACCGGTTTCTGCTACGCAGACATGCTGACGGAAAACATAGCACGACTTATACGTGCATCTGGCTTTTATTTTTACCCAAAAATGAATCACCTGGATGTGTGGACTTAAAATCTAAATTAGACAAAAGGAAGGAGGACTCTTAGATGCCTACAATCAACCAATTGGTTCGTAAAGGTCGTAAATCTAGAAGTTCTAAATCAAATGCCCCAGCTTTGAACTATGGGTATAACAGTTACAAGAAGAAGCAAGTGAACAATCCTGCACCCCAAAAGCGTGGTGTGGCTACCCGTGTCGGTACGATGACACCAAAGAAGCCTAACTCTGCTTTGCGGAAGTACGCTCGTGTTCGTTTGTCGAACTTGATCGAAGTGACGGCCTACATTCCTGGTATCGGTCACAACTTGCAAGAACATAGTGTTGTTTTAATTCGTGGTGGTCGTGTTAAGGATTTACCTGGGGTACGTTACCACATCATCCGTGGTGCTTTAGATACCGCCGGTGTTGACGATCGTCGCCAAAGCCGTTCTAAGTACGGTACAAAGAAGCCTAAGGCTTAAGATAATACTAAGTTCCAACAAGGAGGATATTAAGTAATGCCAAGAAAAGGAAACGTCCAAAAACGTGAAGTCCTTCCTGATCCAATCTACAACTCAAAGATGGTTACTCGTTTGATTAACCGCTTGATGTTAGATGGTAAGCGAGGCACTGCATCACAAATTTTATATGGTGCATTTGATTTAATTAAGACTGAAACTGGCAACGATCCAGTTGAAGTATTTGACGAAGCAATGAAGAATGTTATGCCTGTTCTGGAAGTTAAGGCTCGTCGTGTTGGTGGTTCTAACTACCAAGTTCCGATCGAAGTTCGTCCAGATCGTCGTTCAACTTTAGGCCTTCGTTGGCTTGTTCAATACTCACGTTCACGTGGGGAACACACAATGACTGAACGTCTTGCACGTGAAATCATGGATGCTGCCAACAACACTGGTGCATCAGTTAAGAAGCGTGAAGATACGCACAAAATGGCCGACGCCAACCGTGCATTTGCTCACTACCGCTGGTAATCAGCAAATTGTCTCGCTGTCAGCACCGATTGTGGTGGACAACGCCGCATAGTTAAATTGATGTTGATAGTGATTGTTTGGGATGGCTAAATTAAGACCTTAATATAGCCATCCCTTTTTTTATAAAAATGTGATTAAACTGAGAGGAGTTACAGATTTAACATGGCTAATACACGAGCTTTTCCACTAGAAAAGACCCGTAACATCGGGATCATGGCCCATATCGATGCTGGTAAGACTACCACGACTGAACGGATCTTGTACTATACTGGTAAGATTCACAAAATTGGTGAAACCCATGATGGTGCTTCACAAATGGACTGGATGGAACAAGAACAAGAACGTGGGATCACGATCACTTCCGCAGCCACTACGGCCGAATGGAAGGGTCACCGGATCAACATCATTGATACCCCAGGACACGTGGACTTCACTGTCGAAGTTGAACGTTCATTGCGTGTTTTGGATGGTGCCATTGCCGTTTTGGATGCCCAAGCCGGTGTTGAACCCCAAACCGAAACTGTTTGGCGTCAAGCTTCTGACTACGACGTTCCCCGTATCGTCTTTGTTAACAAGATGGACAAATTGGGTGCTGATTTTGATTTCTCAGTTAACTCAATCAAGGAACGTCTCCAAGCTAACGCTTTAGCAATCCAAATGCCTATTGGTGCCGAAGACGACTTCGAAGGAATCATCGACTTGATCGAAATGAAAGCCGATATCTACGACGAAGATGAATTAGGTGCTGAATGGGATACGGTTGATATTCCTGATGAATACAAGGAAGAAGCTCAAAAGCGTCGCGATACGATGATCGAAGAATTGGCCGACGTTGATGACAGCATTATGGAAAAGTACCTTGAAGGTGAAGAAATTTCCATTCCTGAAATCAAAGCAGCTATCCGTAAAGCAACCTTGAACCTTGAATTATTCCCAGTTCTTGCTGGTTCTGCCTTCAAGAACAAGGGTGTTCAAATGTTGATGGATGCTACGGTTGACTTCTTGCCATCACCATTAGACGTTAAGCCTTACAAGGCTACTAACCCTGATACTGATGAAGAAGTTGAATTGAAGGCTAACGACGATGCACCATTCGCCGCTTTGGCATTCAAGATTGCTACCGACCCATTCGTTGGT
Organism: Secundilactobacillus muriivasis; assembly: GCF_054785195.1. Lineage (NCBI taxonomy): Bacteria > Bacillati > Bacillota > Bacilli > Lactobacillales > Lactobacillaceae > Secundilactobacillus > Secundilactobacillus muriivasis. The sequence goes on from NZ_BAABMI010000018.1 coordinate 16,678, forward strand.
CGTTTGACGTTTATCCGGGTTTACCAAGGTACTTTGGAATCTGGTTCATACGTCTTGAACTCAACGAAGGACAAGCGTGAACGTGTTGGTCGTTTACTTCAAATGCACTCAAATCACCGTCAAGAAATCCCAGAAGTCTTCTCTGGCGATATCGCTGCGGCCATTGGTTTGAAGAACACCACTACTGGTGATTCATTGACCGATGTTGATCACCCATTGCACTTGGAATCAATGGAATTCCCTGAACCAGTTATTCAGGTTGCCGTTGAACCTAAGACGAAGGCTGACCAAGATAAGATGAACAACGCCTTACAAAAGCTTTCTGAAGAAGATCCTACTTTCCGGGCCGAAACTAACCCTGAAACTGGTGAAACTTTGATCGCCGGGATGGGTGAACTTCACTTGGACATCATCATCGACCGGATGAAGCGTGAATTCAAGGTTGAAGCAACTGTTGGTGCACCTCAAGTTTCATACCGTGAAGCCTTCACTAAGCAAACTTCCGCACAAGGTAAGTTTGTTCGCCAATCTGGTGGTAAAGGTCAATATGGTGATGTTTGGATCGAATTTACTCCTAACGAAGAGGGTAAAGGGTTCGAATTCGAAGACGCTATCGTTGGTGGGGTTGTTCCTCGTGAATACATCGCATCAGTTGAACAAGGTGTTAAGGAATCAATGGAAAATGGTGTTCTTGCCGGCTACCCATTGATTGACTTGAAGGCCAAGTTATATGATGGTAGTTACCATGAAGTCGATTCTAGTGAAGCTGCCTTTAAGGTTGCCGCTTCGATCGCTTTACGTAACGCTTCGAAGACTGCCGCACCAGTTATCTTGGAACCAATCATGAAGGTCGACATCCTTGTACCAGAAGAGTACATGGGCGATATCATGGGCCAAGTTACTGCACGTCGTGGTCGTGTTGACGGGATGGAAGCACGTGGGAACGCACAAATGATTCACTCATTCGTGCCATTGGCCGAAATGTTCGGTTATGCCACTACTCTTCGTTCTGCATCACAAGGCCGTGGTACTTTCACCATGACTTTCGATCACTACGAAGCTGTTCCAAAGTCTATTCAAGAAGAAATCATCAAGAAGAACGGTGGCAACCCAGCCTAACCGAATCTTCACTAAAAGAGTCTCCGCTTGCGGAGGCTCTTTTTTGTGTCTATTACACTGTCGTTTGTGTCCAACGTAAGCATTCTGCTGCTCAGTTTGTGAAGTGCGATGATTTGCGTGGACTTACGATTCCGGTAAGCGACTAGGTTCCTGCTGTGGGGCCGGCCTGAGCCGAAGGGCGGTCTCAGACCTCGAAGTTAAGCCTCGCCACAACCCACGCGAGTCTTAACTTCGTCCCCGATAATTGGCGGTTGTTGGAGGTTCATCAACAACCGCCAATTATCGCGACACAGCATCCACCTAGTCGCCTACCTCCATCTCACATTGCGCAATTCGGTACTATTGTAGATCATCTCAAGTGCTTAATTGCACGGTTTTCGCAGTATTGCAACGACAGAATTAATCATCAGTCAACGCTTCAGAATCGCAGCAGAAGTCTGAATGGCAACGTAACTGCATTAAGTTCACGTGAGCGCATGACTGGCTGATTTAGTTCTGCACAATCTTTGACCCGTTGCAGTTGCTGAATATTGACCATGATTGTTTCTACAGTTGTTGAGTTACCATCCAACGTAGTTGTCACGTAGTTTCGTTAACTTCAGAATGTGACATTTGGCAGTTTTGTTACCGACAGCGCACCATGTGGCGGGAGGCGGAGGCGCGCGGGGCTCAGCAGTGTCGGTATGACTTAAGCAGTCGTGCCCCGTGGGGTTCGGGGTGCGAGTGCTTTAGTCATACGCCAGTCCGGAGAGATCCGGCATGGGCGGTTTTTGCCCATTCCTAGCTCGTAGGCTGGCCACTGCGTTCCAGTCCCCGCATAGCGCCGGAGCCTCCCGCGGCATCCTCCCAATATAGAAGACCAGAATCACCGAACTTCACAAACTAAACACACTTACGCTGAACACAAACGTAAGACTAAACATTGAATTAACAAAATCATTAAATTATGGCAAAACTCTCAATTAACTCTGTTAGAACACTGATAGTTGTGTTAAAATTCAATTAAATTATAATTATTTTTACAATAACTGTAATTGAAAAAATACATATTTATATACGCGCGGTGTTAACCGAGTCGAAAGATTCTGGACCCAGCGCGCCCCGCGTTGGCCTCAACCTGCTGATAAGGTTGGTATTTAACGCCGCAAACGTGTTTTGTAAGGGGCAGGTAAACAATACCGCACGTTTGATGCAATTAATTAATACACGCGGCAATTCAGACAGACTACCAGTTGGATAAGTGGTGATCAGTGCACTGCCATCATCGTCTGGTGACATGAGAGCGCCGGCGTACGAATTACGCACCACGTGTATTTAACTATGTTTTGGAAGGAGCGCTTCAAATGGCAAAAGATCTTAGAATCAATAGCCACGTATACGATGGCATCGTGAAAGCCCCGAACCGGGCGATGATGCGGGCAACCGGGATGAAGGATGACGACTTCAAGAAACCCATCGTTGGTGTGGTTAGTACTTGGGCTGAAAACACCCCCTGTAACATTCACCTTCGTGGGTTAGGGGACACGGTTGAAGAGGGGGTCAAAGCCGATGGTGGCTGGCCCGTTCAATTTGGTGCGCCAACTGTTTCAGATGGGATTTCAATGGGGACCCAAGGGATGCGGTTCTCATTACCGTCTCGTGACGTAATCGCCGATTCAATGGAAGTTTCCATCATGGGACACAACTGTGACGCCTTCGTTGCCGTTGGTGGCTGTGATAAGAACATGCCTGGTAGTGTGATTGCCATGGCAAACGCCGATGTGCCATCAATCTTCGTTTATGGTGGGACGATCTTACCTGGGAACTTAGATGGTAAGGATATCGACTTGGTTTCCGTATTCGAAGCGGTTGGTCAATGGAACGATGGTAAGATTTCATCTGATGAAGTGTCTGCTATCGAATGTAACGCTTGTCCTGGACCTGGTGCTTGTGGTGGGATGTACACTGCCAACACGATGGCTTCTGCAATTGAAGCTTTAGGTATGAGCTTACCAGGCTCAGCCTCACACCCTGCTGTCACGGAATTGAAGAAGCAGGATTGCGAAAAGGCTGGGAAAGCCGTTTTGAAGTTGATTGAAAATGACATTCGGCCACATGACATCTTAACTCGAGAAGCATTTGAAAATGCCATTACCGTCGTCATGGCCTTGGGCGGATCAACGAACTCTGTGTTGCACTTATTGGCAATTGCGCACGCTGCAAACGTTGATTTGACCATCGAAGACTTCAACACGTTCCAAAAGAAAGTGCCTCACTTGGCTGACTTGAAGCCTAGTGGCCAGTACGTCATGAAGGACCTCTTTGACGTTGGTGGTGTTTCAGCAGTTATGAAATACCTCTTGTCAAAGGGCATGCTTCACGGCGACTGCTTAACCGTTACTGGTAAGACGTTAGCTGAAAACTTGGCTGGCGAACCAGACTTGAAGCCTGGTCAAAAGATCATCGCGCCATTGGAGAACCCACGTCGGGCTGATGGCCCACTGATCATCTTGAAGGGGAACCTGTCCACTGAAGGGGCTGTCTGCAAGGTATCTGGGTTGAAGGCGCGTCGTCACGAAGGTCCCGCCAAGGTCTTCAACAATGAAGAAGATGCCGTTGACGCCGTATTGGCTGATGAAGTCGTTCCTGGCGACGTTGTCGTTGTCCGGTTCGTTGGTCCTAAGGGTGGCCCTGGGATGCCAGAAATGCTGTCTCTGTCAGGTCTGTTAGTTGGGAAGGGCCAAGGCGAAAGCGTAGCCTTGCTGACTGATGGCCGGTTCTCTGGCGGGAGTCACGGGTTCGTGGTTGGTCATATCGCCCCTGAAGCGCAGGATGGTGGCAACATCGCCTTGCTGCAAGACGGTGACATTGTTGTGATCGACCAAGATACGCGTGAGTTGACCATGAAAGTTTCTGACGAGGAATTAGCTAAACGTCGGGCTAAGTTGGTCTTACCACCACTTTACTCACGCGGGGTCCTTGGTAAGTATGCGCACTTAGTTTCTAGCGCTGCTAAAGGGGCAACTACTGATTTTTGGAAAAAAGATGAACAATAAACTGATAGTATGACGCTACCAAGCCAGAGTAATCTGGTTTGGCTACATAATAGATAGGAAAGGTTAGATCAACATGCGTGATGACATTAAAACCAACGACCGAGCGGCAGCAATCGATGATCAACTTGAAACAGCTTTTGAAGCGGTTATGGAACCCGAACTCGGGGTCGATATTTATAACCTTGGTTTCATTTATGAAGTGTCGCTGGATGATAACGGTCATTGCAGTGTCACGATGACCTTTTCGGAAATGGGCTGTGCTTGTTTAGGGACGGCACCGGAAGAAATCAAAACCGAGTTAAAGAAAATTGATCAGATCAACGACGTCTCAGTCGATATTGTCTGGAAGCCATTATGGCAAATGACCAATATCAGTCGTGTCGGCCGAATTCAATTAGGCATCGCCGTTCGGTAGTTAATAGAAGTAGCACCGCTTAGAAAGCCGTTTTAGTGGCTTCTGGGCGGTGCTTTTTGTTTGCCTGAAGGAAATGGTAGCTGGGCGGAGAAGGTCGGTGGTCACTTACGATTAAGTGGTAGACACTGACGTTGCCAAACGATTCAAAATAGTGTAAAGTAGTACCTTGTGACCGACATAAGTGAACCCAGCACGTTCAAAGTTCTTGCAAAACTACTATAGTATTATGAAGTAATCGTTAACCGGTAACCTAATGATTAGGTGACGAATGCATAATGACTGGTTTTAATGCAGTGACTATGCAAAAAACACCCAAGCATTTAGATACTTACACAAATTATCGTGTAAGCGAGTGACCACGCGGATTCGGGATTGAAAAAAATTACCGAAAATCCTTGTCAAACGGGGATTTATTTTGTATCATAGATAGGTGCTGAATTTCCGGGGCATGCCCCTAGGAGCTTCGCATAGCAAAGCGTTGATGTGAAAGGTTGCGGCACACCCGGCCGCTTTGCCACGGGGTGTGACGGTAATTTTCACGGAGTTAGTCTTATTTTCAAAATAGACGTAAGGAGGGAATCCAATGGCAAAACAAAAAATTCGTATCCGTTTGAAGGCTTACGAACACCGTATCTTAGATCAATCTGCAGAAAAGATTGTTGAAACTGCAAAGCGTACAGGTGCTGAAATTTCAGGACCAATTCCATTACCAACGGAACGTACGATTTACACGGTGCTTCGTTCACCACATAAGTTTAAGAAGTCGCGTGAACAATTCGAAATGCGCACTCACAAACGGTTGATCGATATCGTTAACCCAACGCCAAAGACAGTTGACTCATTAATGAAGTTAGACTTGCCTTCAGGTGTGGATATCGAAATCAAGTTATAATTTAAAGGGTCAAATAAATAAAATTACATTATATCGGAGGTGTACTCATGACCACTAAAGGAATCTTAGGTAAAAAAGTCGGTATGACGCAAGTCTTCACTGAAAATGGCGAATTAATTCCAGTTACTGTTATCGAAACCACTCCTAACGTTGTGTTACAAGTTAAGACGGTTGCCAATGACGGTTACGATGCCATTCAATTAGGTTACGAAGATAAGCGCGATGTTTTAAGTAACAAACCCGAAAAAGGTCATGCAGCAAAAGCAAACACGACTCCTAAGCGCTTCATTCATGAAATCAGAGATGTTGAGCTAGGAGACTACAAGGTAGCAGACGAAGTCAAGGCAGACATTTTTGAAGCCGGTGAGTACGTTGATGTCACTGGTACTACAAAAGGTCATGGTTACCAAGGTAACATTCACAAGGACGGCCAAAGTCGTGGACCTGAAACCCACGGTTCTCGTTACCACCGTCGTCCAGGTTCATTAGGTGCCGTTATCAACCGGGTATTTAAGGGTAAGCTCTTACCAGGCCGGATGGGTAACAACACTCGGACGATCCAAAACTTAAAGATCGTACGTGCTGATGTTGAAAACAATGTTTTATTGGTTAGCGGGAACGTTCCTGGCGCCAACAAGTCATTCGTTGAAATCAAGAGTGCCGTTCGCGCACCTAAGAAATAAGAAAGGAGGAAACGTAAATGACTAGTGTTACTTTATTTAAGCAAGACGGTAGCCAAAATGGTGACGTTACTTTAAACGATGCCATTTTCGCCGTTGAACCAAACGAAAACGTCGTATTTGACACTGTTTTGATGCAACGTGCTTCACTTCGTCAAGGTACTCATGCGGTTAAAAACCGTAGTGCAGTTCGTGGCGGTGGCAAGAAGCCTTGGCGTCAAAAGGGTACTGGCCGTGCACGTGCCGGTTCGACACGTTCACCAATCTGGGTTGGTGGTGGTACCGTATTCGGTCCTACACCACGCTCATACGCTTACCATCTTCCAAAGAAGGTTACGCGTTTAGCATTGAAGTCAGTGCTTTCACAAAAGGTCATTGACAATAGTTTAGTTGTTGTTGATGCATTCAGCTTTGATCAACCAAAGACGAAAGACTTTGCGGCATCATTAGCTAGCTTGAACGTTTCAACTAAAACTTTAGTGGTTCTTGAGGAAGATAACAAGAATGCAGAATTAGCCGCTCGTAACTTAGCTAACGTTAAGGTTATCGATGCTAAGGGGATCAACGTACTTGATGTCATTAACAGTGACAAGCTCGTCTTGACCCAAGCTGCTCTTTCTCAAATCGAGGAGGTGCTCGCATAATGGAAGCACGCGATATTATTTTACGCCCAGTCATTACTGAAGCATCTACCGCTTTACTTGATGACAAGCGTTACACGTTCGACGTAGACGTTCGTGCTACGAAGACCCAAGTTAAAAAAGCAATCGAAGAAATCTTTGACGTTACTGTTGTTAAAGTTAACATCATGAACGTTAAGGGTAAGCTGAAGCGTCAAGGTCGTTACGAAGGCTACACTAAGAAGCGTCGTAAGGCTATCGTGACCTTGTCAGCTGATTCAAAAGAAATCAAGTTATTCGGCGAAGAATAACAATTTATTAATATAGGAGGAAATCAACGTGGCGATTAAAGTATACAAACCAACCAGCAATGGTCGGCGTAATATGACTAGCATTGACTACAGCCAAGTTATCACGAAGTCAAAGCCAGAAAAGTCATTACTCGAATCACAGAGTCACACTGCCGGCCGTAACAACTACGGTCACAAAACGGTTCGTCACCGTGGCGGCGGTAACAAGACTCAATACCGGATCATCGACTTCAAGCGTACTAAAGATGATGTTACTGCAACGGTTAAGGCTATCGAATACGATCCAAACCGGACTGCTAACATTGCATTGTTAGTTTACTCTGACGGTGTGAAGACTTACATCTTAGCACCTAAGGGCCTTAAGGTTGGCGACAAAGTTCAATCTGGTCCAGATGCCGATATCAAAGTTGGTAACGCATTACCATTAAAGAACATTCCTGATGGGACAACGATCCACAACATCGAATTGAAGCCAGGTAAGGGTGGACAATTAGTTCGTTCTGCTGGTGCCTCAGCTCAATTGTTGGGTAAAGAAGGCAAATATGCCCTTGTTCGTTTAACTTCTGGTGAAGTTCGGATGATTCTTGCCGTTAACCGTGCCACTATCGGTACTGTTGGTAACGAAGAACACGGCTTGGTCAACGTTGGTAAAGCCGGTCGTAACCGTTGGGTTGGCAAGCGTCCACAATCTCGTGGGTCTGTTATGAACCCTAACGATCACCCTCATGGTGGTGGTGAAGGTAAAGCGCCTATCGGTCGTCCATCACCATTATCACCATGGGGTAAGAAGACTGCTGGTAAGAAGACTCGTTCTACCAAAGCACGTTCAAACAAGTTTATCGTTCGCCGTAAGGGTCGGAAGTAATCAACTTGTTGCTTAAGAAATCTCACTCATAAGGAGGGTAATCTAATGGGTCGTAGTTTAAAAAAGGGACCATTCGCTGATGAACATCTTTTGAAGAAGATCGATGCACAAAAGGATCAAGATAAGAAGACGGTTATCAAGACTTGGTCACGTCGTTCAACGATTTTCCCAAGTTTCATCGGCTTCACGATCGCTGTTTACGATGGTCGTAAGAACGTTCCAGTGTTCATTCAAGAAGACATGGTTGGTCACAAGTTAGGTGAATTTGTACCAACTCGTACTTTCCGTGGCCATTCTGGCGACGATAAGAAGACAGGAAAATAATAAGGAGGATTAGCTAATGGCTGAACAAGTGACATCAGCAAAGGCAACTGCGAAAACAGTTCGTATTGCCGCACGTAAGGTCCGCCTTGTCGTTGATCTTATCAGAGGTAAGAGCGTGGCCGAAGCGATTGCTATCTTGAAGTTCACCCCTCGTGGTGCTTCACCAATCGTTGAAAAAGTTTTACTTTCAGCAGTTGCAAACGCTGAAAACAATTTTGACTTAGATCGCAGTGATTTAGTTGTCAGCGAAGTCTTTGTCAACGAAGGACCAACCCTTAAGCGGTTCCGTCCTCGTGCCAAAGGTTCTGCTTCACCAATCAACAAGCGTACAAGTCACATCACAGTAGTCGTATCTGAAAAATAGGAGGGATAACGCGTGGGTCAAAAGATTAATCCAACCGGATTGCGTGTCGGCATTATTCGCGACTGGGAAGCAAAGTGGTATGCTGAAAAAGAATTTGCTGCTTACCTTGGCGAAGACCTCAAAATCCGCAAATATATCGAAAAGCGCCTTGCAGATGCCTCAGTCTCAACGGTAGAAATTGAACGTGCCGCTAACCGCGTCAACATTTCAATTCACACCGCTAAGCCTGGTATGGTTATTGGTAAAGGTGGGTCAGAAGTTGAAAATCTCCGTAAGGAATTGAACAACTTAACTGGCAAACGAGTACACATCAACATCATCGAAATCAAGAAACCTGATTTGGATGCAAAATTAGTTGGTGAAAACATTGCACGTCAACTTGAAGGCCGTGTTGCTTTCCGTCGTGCAATGCGTGGGGCAATGCAACGGACGATGCGTTCTGGCGCCAAGGGGATCAAAACCCAAGTTGCTGGTCGTTTAAACGGTGCAGATATGTCTCGTGTTGAAGCTTACTCAGATGGCACTGTGCCTTTGCATACTTTACGTGCAGACATTGATTACGCCTGGGTTGAAGCACACACAACTTACGGTTCATTAGGTGTTAAGACTTGGATCTACCGTGGCGAAATTTTGCCAACTAAGCCTAACGCTGACCAAAATAACAACAAAGGAGGGAAATAAACATGCTAGTACCAAAGCGAGTTAAGCACCGTCGTGAGCACCGCGGTAAGTTACGTGGCGCTGCTAAAGGTGGCAAGTCAGTTGCTTTCGGTGAATACGGTTTGCAAGCATTAGATTCAAGCTGGATCTCAAACCGTCAAATCGAAGCTGCTCGTATTGCCATGACGCGTTACATGAAGCGTGGTGGGAAAGTTTGGATTAAGATTTTCCCTCACAAGTCCTACACTGAAAAAGGTGTCGGCGTTCGTATGGGTAATGGTAAAGGGGCACCTGCAGGTTGGGTTGCACCCGTTAAACGTGAAAAGGTAATGTTTGAAGTCGGTGGCGTTTCTGAAGAAGTTGCACGTGAAGCTTTACGCTTGGCTGCCATGAAACTGCCAGTTCGCACGAAGATCATTACGCGCGAGGAAGTAGGTGGCGAATCAAATGAAGGCTAATGAAATTAAAGAATTAACCACTGCTGAAATGCTTGAAAAAGAAAAAGGCTACAAGGACGAATTATTCAACCTTCGTTTCCAATTAGCTACTGGTCAATTGGAAAACACTGCTCGTTTGAAGCAGGTTCGTAAGAATATTGCACGGATCAAAACTGTGCTTCGTCAACAAGAATTAAGCAAGTAGACTACGATAAGGAGGAATAATTAATGGCTGAAGAACGTAATGCTCGTAAGACATACCGTGGCCGTGTTGTTTCAGATAAGATGGACAAGACGATCACTGTTGCCGTTGAAACTTACAAGAATCATCCAGTATATGGTAAGCGGATCAAGTACACTAAAAAGTACAAAGCCCGTGACGAACAAAACGTTGCCAAGACTGGCGACATTGTTGAAATCATGGAAACTCGTCCATTATCTAAGACTGTTCGTTTCCGACTTCTTGAAGTTGTTGAAAAGGCAGTTATTATCTAGTTTCGACAATTTATCGTATTCTGCTTTACTTAAAAGTGAAAGGAGGACACTACGGTGATCCAACAAGAATCTCGTTTGAAAGTCGCTGACAATTCTGGTGCCCGGGAAATTTTAACTATTAAAGTTTTGGGTGGCTCAAAGCGCCGTTACGCAAGTATCGGGGACGTGATCGTTGCTACGGTTAAACAAGCAACACCAGGTGGCGTTGTCAAAAAGGGACAAGTTGTTAAAGCAGTTGTCGTTCGGACAACTTCTCGTGTACGTCGTGCCGATGGCTCATACATCAAGTTTGATGAAAATGCTGCGGTATTAATCCGTGATGATAAGAGTCCACAAGGCACTCGTATTTTCGGACCAGTTGCGCGTGAATTGCGTGACAATGATTACATGAAGATTGTTTCTTTAGCACCAGAAGTGCTTTAATCGTTTCGAAAATAAGGAGGTGCCAAACAGGATGTTCATTAAAACTGGTGATAAAGTTCGCGTGATCAGTGGTAAGGACAAGGGTAAAGAAGGAACTGTTAAAAAGACCCTTGCTGCCAAGGACCGTGTCATCGTCGAAGGCGTTAACATGATCAAGAAGCATCAAAAAGCTTCTCAAGCCAATCCTCAAGGCGGCATCATTGATACTGAAGCACCAATTCACGTATCTAATGTAATGCTACTTGATCCTTCAACTAACGAACCAACCCGTGTTGGTTTCCGTGTTGAAGACGGCAAAAAAGTTCGTTTCGCCAAGAAGTCCGGCGAAATCATTAAGTAATTAAGGAAGGAGGATTATCAAACTAATGGCTAATCGTTTACAAGAGAAGTACACTAATGAAATCGTTCCATCAATGATTGAAAAGTTTAACTACACTTCAATCATGCAAGCGCCAAAGCTTGACAAGATCGTGTTGAACATGGGTGTCGGTGACGCCACTGCCAACGCAAAGAACTTGGATGAAGCAGTTGAAGAACTTGGATTAATTGCTGGTCAAAAGCCGTTAATCACTAAGGCTAAGAAGTCAATCGCCGGTTTCCGTTTACGTGAAGGTAACGCAATCGGTGCCAAGGTTACATTACGTGGCCAACGTATGTATGAATTCTTAGACAAGTTAGTTAACGTTTCTTTACCACGTGTTCGTGACTTCCATGGTATCAGCTCCCGCGCCTTTGATGGTCGTGGTAACTATACGCTTGGTGTTCGTGAACAATTAATCTTCCCAGAAATCAACTACGATAACGTTAACCGTGTTCGTGGTCTTGACATTGTTATTGTAACAACTGCCAATACTGACGAAGAATCACGCGAGTTGTTAACTCAACTTGGCATGCCATTTACTAAGTAAGGAGGGTATTATTGTGGCTAAAAAATCAATGATTGTTAAGAGTCAGCGTCCTGCTAAATACTCGACACAAGCTTATACGCGTTGCGAACGTTGTGGTCGTCCACATTCAGTTTATCGCAAATTCCACTTATGCCGACTTTGCTTACGGGATCTTGCCCACAAGGGTCAAATTCCTGGCATGAAGAAAGCTAGCTGGTAAAAAGTACACTATAAAGGAGGATAAACGTTAATGTCTATGACTGACCCAATTGCAGACTTCTTGACTCGGATCCGGAACGCCAACATGGTTTACCACGAATCATTAGAAGTACCTGCATCAAAGATGAAGCGCGACATCGCCGAAATCTTGAAGCGTGAAGGCTTCATTCGCGACGTTGAATATATCGAAGACAACAAGCAAGGCATCATCCGCGTATTTCTTAAGTACGGCCGTGACAAGCAACGTGTCATTTCTGGTTTGAAGCGTATTTCAAAGCCAGGGTTACGTACTTACGTTAAGTCAGATGCTGTTCCTAAGGTCCTTAACGGTTTAGGAATTGCCATCATCTCAACATCTGAAGGTGTTGTGACTGACAAAGAAGCTCGCGCAAAGAAAATCGGTGGCGAAGTGCTCGCCTACGTTTGGTAAACTTTTAATAAGTAAGGAGGTGCCTACTCAATGAGTCGTATTGGATACAAGACAGTTACTATTCCAGCCGGTGTAGAAGTTAAGCGTGACGGCAATGACGTTACGGTTAAAGGTCCTAAGGGTGAAATCACTCGGACTTTCTCACCAATCATCACGATGAACGTTTCCGAAGGCGAAGTTAACTTCGATCGTTCAGACAACAACAACAAGACCCGTGCCTTACACGGAACTACTCGTGCCAACTTCAACAACATGGTTGAAGGGGTTACTAAGGGTTTCTCTAAGACCTTAAAGCTTGTCGGTGTTGGTTACCGTGCCCAATTAAAGGGCAAGTTGATCTTAAGTGTGGGTTACTCAAACCCAGTTGAAATGGAAGTTCCTTCAAACTTGAAGGTTGAAGTTCCTGACAACAACACGATCAAGATCGACGGAATCAGCAAGCAAGAAGTCGGTGACTTCGCTGCTGAAATCCGTGCCGTTCGTTCACCAGAACCTTACAAGGGTAAAGGTATTCGTTACGAAAACGAACACATCACTCTTAAAGAAGGTAAAACTGGTAAATAATGCTGCGTAAGCAGTTCACAATAAATTCAAAGAGGTGACTATTTTGATTTCGAAACCAGATAAGAACAAGACACGTCAAAAGCGCCATGGACGCGTTCGTAACAAGATTTCTGGTACTGCAGAGCGCCCACGCTTAAATGTTTTCCGTTCTAACAAAAACATCTACGCTCAAGTAATTGATGACGTAGCGGGTGTGACGCTGGTCAGTGCCTCGACATTAGATAGTGAAGTAGCAGCCGGTAACAAGACGGAACAAGCCCAAGCAGTTGGTAAGCTTGTTGCAGACCGTGCCGCTGCCAAGAAGATTTCCGAAGTTGTCTTTGATCGTGGCGGTTACTTATACCACGGCCGTGTGCAAGCATTGGCAGAAGCAGCTCGTGAAAACGGCTTACAATTCTAAAAAAGGAGGAATAACCACTAATGGCAAAGTTTATCGATCCTGAAAAGTTGGATCTTGAAGACAACGTTGTGTCAATCAACCGGATTACCAAAGTTGTAAAAGGTGGCCGTCGTCTCCGTTTTGCAGCCCTTGTCGTTGTCGGTGATCACAAAGGTCACGTTGGCTTCGGTACTGGTAAAGCTCAGGAAGTTCCTGAAGCAATCCGTAAGGCTGTTGAAGCCGCTCGCAAGAACTTGATTGAAGTGCCTATCGTTGGTACTACTATTCCACATCAAATCATCGGAGTTTACGATGGTGGCCGGATTCTTTTGAAGCCAGCCGCTGAAGGTTCCGGGGTTGCTGCTGGTGGCGCTGTTCGTGCCGTCATGGAACTTGCTGGCGTTGCCGATGTTACAAGTAAGCGTCTTGGCTCAGACACCCCAATCAACGCAATTCGTGCTACCTTCGAAGGCTTAAAGCAATTGAAGCGTGCTGAAGAAGTTGCTGATTTACGTGGCGTCTCAGTTCAACACTTGGCTGAATAGGAGGATCTCAACATGGCTGATTTAAAGGTTACTTTGACTCGCAGTGTCGCACATCGTCTTCCTAAGCAACGTAAGATCGTTCAAGCCCTTGGCTTGCGGAAGATCAGTAGCTCTGTTGTCCTTCCTGACAACGATGCTACTCGCGGTGCGCTTTTCCAAGTTGCACACTTGATCAAAGTTGAAGAAGTTAAATAATTAAAAAATAAGGAGGTGCCTTCATTCATGAAGTTGAACGAATTACAACCATCTGAAGGATCACGTTTTACACGTTCACGTAAAGGCCGTGGTCGTTCTGCTGGTAACGGTAAGACATCCGGTCGTGGTCAAAAGGGCCAAAAGGCTCGTAGCAAGACTCGTCTTGGTTTCGAAGGTGGACAAATGCCTTTGTACCGTCGGATTCCTAAACGCGGCTTTACTAACATTAGCCGTAAAGAATTCGCTATCGTTAACTTAACTACCTTAAACGATCGTTTCGAAGATGGTGCAGAAGTTACTCCTGTAGCATTAGTTGAAGCAGGCATCGTTAAAAACGAAAAAGACGGTATCAAGATTCTTGGTAACGGCGAAATCTCAAAGAAGCTTACGGTTAAAGCGCACAAGTTCTCTGCTAGTGCAACTGCCGCAATCGAAGCTGCAGGCGGTAAAACTGAGGTGATTTAATGCTCTCAACCATGAAAAACGCGTTTAAGGTTAAAGATATTCGAAATAAGATTTTCTTTACACTGATGGTTTTGGTAGTCTTCCGGATTGGCTCGTATATTACTGTTCCTGGGGTTAATGCGAAGGCTTTACAAAGCGTGGCGTCTTCTGGATTGGTCAGCATTTTAAACATGTTCAGTGGTGGCGGTTTGACAAACTACTCCATCTTCGCGATGGGGGTGTCACCGTACATCACCGCTCAAATTGTGATCCAACTTCTACAGATGGATATCGTACCGCGATATGTAGAATGGAGTAAACAAGGTGAAGTCGGTCGGAGAAAGTTAAATCAACATACGCGTTACTTAACGATTATCTTGGCGTTCGTTCAATCAATTGGGATTACGGCTGGGTTTAACACCCTAAGTAGTCTTAATCTGGTGAACAACCCAGGCGTTAAGACTTACGCCATGATTGGTTTAATTTTGACTGGTGGTACAATGCTGACCACTTGGATGGGTGATATGATCACCGACCACGGTTTAGGTAACGGTGTCTCGATGATTATTTTCGCCGGGATTATTGCTAGAATGCCAACCGGGGCTCAACAGTTGTATCAAAATTATCTGACTGATGTTAACTGGCAGAACGTACTGTTTGTCATCGGAATTGTGATCTTGGTCCTCATCATTGTGACGTTTGTGACCTGGGTCCAACAAGCTGATCGGAAGATTCCGATTCAGTATACCCGACGTGTATCAGGTGACCCTGATAGCAGTTATCTACCATTAAAGGTTAACGTTGCCGGCGTGATCCCAGTTATTTTTGCGAGTTCGTTTATTGCAACGCCTCAAACCATCTTGATGGCGTTCGCAAATAACCACTCTGAAGACACGTGGTATCAAGTGATGACTAACATCTTCAACATGCAATCAACTGGTGGCACGATTTTATACACGATTTTAATTATCCTGTTTACTTTCTTCTATGCGTTCGTTCAGGTTAACCCAGAGAAGTTATCCGAAAACTTACAAAAACAAGGAAGTTATATTCCAGGAGTTTGGCCCGGACATGAGACTCAAGTGTATGTTTCAAACTTACTCATGCGTTTGAGTACGGTTGGGGCACTGTTCTTAGGGTTCGTTGCGTTGATTCCATTAATCGCTCAAAACGTTTGGAATCTGGATGAATCAATTGGACTTGGTGGTACTAGTTTACTTATCGTTGTTGGTGTCGCAATTCAAACGATTCAACAGATCGACGGGTTAATGATGAAACGACAATATGTCGGCTTCATCCAAGATCCACGTCCAGCTGAATGAGACGAGTAATGGTGTGGTGACTTGTTCAGCACACCATCTTGTCATTTTGTAGCAGATTACTAGGAGGTAACATAATGTCAATGAATCTGATTTTAATGGGCTTACCTGGTGCAGGTAAGGGAACTCAAGCACAAAAAATTGTCGAAGACTTCGATATTCAGCATATCTCAACTGGTGACATTTTCCGTGAAGCCATGAAAAATGAAACTGAGATGGGTGTTGCTGCTAAGAAGTTCATCGACAAGGGTGAATTGGTTCCTGACGAAGTGACGAACGGTATCGTTCGCGAACGTTTGTCACAAGATGATGTGGCTAACGGCTACATGTTAGATGGTTATCCAAGAACAATTGACCAAGCGGAAGCACTTGATCAATTTGGGACTGAATTGGATCGGAACGTGGATGCCGTTATCAATATCCACGTTGAACCAGAAGTCTTAATTGAACGACTTTCGGGTCGGTTCATTTGTCGGACCTGCGGGGCAACGTATCACAAGATCTACAACCCAACAAAGGTTGAAGGCACTTGTGACGTTTGTGGTGGCCACGACTTTTACCAACGTGAAGATGACAAACCGGCAACGGTTAAGAATCGGTTGGATGTTAACATTAAGATGAACACCCCATTGGTTGATTTCTATCAATCAAAAGGCGTTCTTCATACGGTTGATGGTGACCGCGACATTGACGCAGTTTACCAAGACATCAAAGCGATTTTGAACAAGCTCGCGTAAAACACCTCTGAATCCCGGATTGACTTGCTTCTCAGATTATGGTGTGGTAAACTAACTCAGGTTAGCCTCAATAATTGGGCAAGTCCGGGCACTATTTAAAGATAGTTATCAATCAATCAAGGGGGTACTTTCGTGGCTAAGGACGTCATCGAAGTTGAAGGTAAAGTTACTGAAACGTTGCCTAACGCAATGTTTCGGGTCGAACTAGAAAACGGGCATGAGATTTTAGCGCACGTCTCTGGCAAGATTCGGATGCATTACATCCGAATTTTACCTGGGGACCGCGTTACGGTTGAAATGTCTCCGTACGATTTGACCAAAGGCCGGATCACTTACCGCTTCAAGTAAGTCGATTTTTTGGTTTGGATTAAGACAATAGGAGGTTTAGATTACAATGAAAGTAAGACCATCTGTTAAAAAAATGTGCGATCACTGTAAAGTAATCAAGCGTAAGGGTCGAGTAATGGTTATCTGCTCAGCTAACCCTAAGCACAAACAACGTCAAGGTAAATAATTAAACTATAAACTAGGAGGTGCAACTTAATGGCTCGTATTGCTGGAGTTGACTTGCCACGTGACAAGCGAATCGTCATTGGCTTAACTTACATTTTCGGAATTGGTAACACTACTGCTCAAAAGATCATCGAAGAAACGGGTGTCTCACCAGACGTTCGCGTTCGTGACTTAACCCCTGATGATGAAGACAAGATCCGTGCAGCCGTCGACAACTACCAAGTTGAAGGTGACTTACGTCGTCAAGTAAGCATGAACATCAAGAATCTTCAAGAAATTGGTTCTTACCGTGGCATGCGTCACCGTCGTGGTTTGCCTGTTCGTGGCCAACACACGAAGAACAACGCCCGTACTCGTAAAGGTAAAGCCGTTGCGATTGCTGGTAAGAAGAAATAATCAATTAAAAGGAGGGTATGACATTTTATGGCAACTAGAAAAACTTCGCGCAAACGTCGCGTAAAAAAGAATATCGAGTCCGGTGTTGCTCATATTCACTCAACATTTAACAACACTTTGGTCATGATTACTGACATGCAAGGTAACGCTATTGCGTGGTCATCTGCTGGTTCACTTGGCTTTAAGGGTAGCCGGAAGTCAACACCATTTGCTGCACAAATGGCTGCTGAAGCCGCTGCTAAGGGTTCAATGGAACATGGTATGAAGACTGTGGAAGTTGCTGTCAAGGGTCCTGGTTCTGGCCGTGAAGCCGCAATCCGTGCCTTACAAGCAACTGGTCTTGAAGTTACGGCTATCCGAGACGTAACGCCAGTGCCTCATAATGGTTCTCGTCCTCCAAAGCGCCGTCGTGTATAGTCAATCCCGCGGTTTAGTGGAGATACGAGACCTGAATAATGGGATTAATTTACATGGCTCAATGCGTTTTGAAAGGGGTAAAAGATAAGAATGATCGAATTCGAGAAGCCTAACATTCACAAAATTGAAGAAAGCGACGATTATGGCAAGTTTGTCGTTGAACCGCTCGAACGGGGTTACGGAACTACGTTGGGGAATTCTTTAAGACGAATTCTGCTTTCTTCGCTTCCTGGTGCTGCTGTCACTAGTATTCAAATTGATGGCGTGTTACACGAATTTTCAACTGTTGAAGGTGTCGTGGAAGACGTTACGCAGATTATTTTGAACACAAAGAAGATTTCGCTTAAGCTTGAAGGACCTGACGATGAAATCGAGTCAATGGAAATTGACGTTAAGGGCCCAGCTCAAGTCACTGCCGGTGATATCACCGCTGATAGCGACGTGACGGTATTGAACCCTGATCTTTACATTGCAACTGTCGCGGAAGGTGCAACTTTCCACATGCGTATGACTGCAAACAAGGGTCGTGGCTACGTTTCCGCAGACCGGAACAAGGCTAAGGAAGACATGCCAATCGGCGTTTTGCCTATTGATTCTATTTATACCCCAATCGAACGTGTTAACTATCAAGTTGAAAACACGCGAGTTGGCCAACGGGATGATTACGATAAGCTGACTTTGGATGTTTGGACCGATAGTTCAATTACGCCAAGTGAGTCAATCAGTCTCGCAGCCAAGATTTTAACGGAACACTTAGCAATGTTTGTTGATTTAACTGACGAAGCTAAGAATGCCGAAATCATGGTTGAAAAAGAAGAAACCCACAAGGAAAAGATGCTTGAAATGACCATTGAAGAACTCGACTTGTCAGTTCGGTCATACAACTGTCTTAAGCGTGCCGGGATCAACACTGTTCAAGAGTTGACCAACAAGACTGAAGCCGACATGATGAAGGTTCGTAACTTGGGCCGGAAGTCATTGGAAGAAGTTAAGGCTAAGCTTTCTGATCTTGGGTTATCACTTCGTAAAGAAGATTAATTAAACAAAGGAGGGTATCTACTCATGAGTTACCGTAAATTGCAACGAACAAGTTCACAACGTCGGGCATTATTGCGTGATTTGACTACTGAATTATTGATTCATGGTGAAATCAAGACAACTGAAGCCCGCGCCAAAGAAGTACGTTCTACTACTGACAAGATGATCAGCTTAGGTAAGCGCGGAGACTTGCACGCCCGTCGTCAAGCCGCTGCATTCCTTCGCGACGTTGTTGCAGATGTTAAGGAAGATGGCGATAACATCCAAATCTCAACTGCATTGCAAAAATTGTTTAGCGAAGTAGCACCTAAGTATGCAGATCGTAACGGTGGTTACACCCGGATCTACAAGACCATGCCTCGTCGTGGTGATGGCGCTCAAATGGTTATTTTACAACTTGTTGATTAATTTTAATCAGTAATCGTGACTACGTCTATTGCGTAGTTGCAATAGAAT
This sequence comes from Secundilactobacillus muriivasis, assembly GCF_054785195.1. Taxonomy (NCBI): domain Bacteria; kingdom Bacillati; phylum Bacillota; class Bacilli; order Lactobacillales; family Lactobacillaceae; genus Secundilactobacillus; species Secundilactobacillus muriivasis. Next base: position 35,857 of record NZ_BAABMI010000018.1, read on the forward strand.
CACACCAAATTTTAGGTATAAAGCGTTATGATGATGAAGGTTTTCAAGTCTAGCTTGAATACGGAATTCTCCGTGCACCTTTAATTTGGTAGTGATTTTTTTGTGCCATAAATTACGGACCAGCTCGCTGGGTGGCTTCGCTTTGCGCGGCTGCTGAGTGAGCGGGTCCGTTTTTACATAGTTTAGAATTGGTCTTATACCGCGACAGCAGACGGACACTTAGCGGCGATTGTTCAAGACGAAAGGGTGCATTACCCCAGTAGAATTTGGTATAATGGCTCTTGAATTGAAAATAAACGGGGAATGACGACATGGCTTTAATCAAGGTGTCACACTTAAGTTACCAATATGCGAATAGTGAAACTAAAGCAGTGGACGACGTTAGCTTTGAAATTGAGGGCGGCGAATGGGTCGCCATTGTTGGCCATAACGGGAGTGGTAAGAGTACCATTGCCAAACTGTTAATTGGCTTGATGGCGGCTGATGACGGAACGGTAGAAGTTGATGGTCAAACCCTCAGCGAAGCCACCGTTTGGCAGATTCGAGAAACCATTGGGATGGTCTTTCAGAACCCGGATAACCAGTTTGTTGGTGCAACGGTGGCTGATGATGTGGCGTTTGGGATGGAGAACCGCCAAGTGGACCGGGACACGATGGTACCACGGGTTGAATCGGCTCTCAAACAGGTTGGTATGTGGGACTTTAAGGACCGGGAACCAGCTAAGTTATCCGGTGGTCAAAAACAACGCGTCGCGCTGGCGGGGATTATTGCGGTCGCGCCGAAGATTTTGATTTTAGATGAAGCGACTAGCATGCTGGATCCACAAGGGCGGCGCGACATTTTACGCACCATCAAGGAACTTAAGGACCGACTCAATTTAACGGTGTTGTCGATCACCCACGATATTGATGAAGCGGCCAACGCTGATCGCATCATGGTGATTGATGACGGGCACTTCGTTGAAGAAGCGGACCCTGAAACAATTTTCAGTCACGGCCAACGGTTGATTGAAATGGGGCTTGATGTGCCGTTTTCTGAGAAATTAAAACTTGCGTTAGCTGACCGGGGCGTTGCCGTTCCGAACAACTACCTCGATGAAGGGAGTCTAGTGGACTGGTTATGGACATCACATTCCAACACGTAAATTATTGGTATCAAGCTGGGACGCCCTTTGCGGTGCAGGCCCTAACTGATATTGATCTGACAATTGCCAGCGATACCTTTACGGCGGTGATTGGTCAGACCGGTAGTGGCAAGTCAACCATGATCCAACACCTAGATGCCTTGTTGAAGCCAACTGAAGGTACCGTTGCGATTGGAGATCGGCTGATTGATCACACCACGAAAAATAAGCATTTAAAACCGGTTCGTAAAAAGGTGGGGATCGTGTTCCAGTTTCCCGAGAACCAGTTATTCGAAGAAACGGTCATCAAGGATATTGCCTTTGGTCCACAGAACTTTGGTGTTAGTGAGGCTGATGCCACCAAGTTGGCCCGTGAAAAGGCTGAACTGGTTGGGTTGGATGCATCACTACTGGAACGGTCACCGTTTGATTTGTCCGGTGGGCAGATGCGGCGGGTCGCGATTGCTGGGGTGTTGGCTCTGGAACCGGAAGTGCTGGTGTTAGATGAACCAACGGCCGGCTTAGATCCGCGAGGTCGTTTGGAAATCATGAGTTTGTTGACCAAATTACGGACCGAACAGCACCTGACGATCGTGTTGATCACCCACCAAATGGATGACGTGGCCAACTACGCGGATCACGTCATCGTGATGGCGCACGGGCAGGTTGTGAAGCAAGGAACACCGCGAGACATTTTCAGTGACCCTGAGTGGTTGGCCAACTACCAACTGGAGATGCCATCGGCGACTCGGTTTGCACAACGGTTGGGTGAGCGTGGCTTCCACTTTGACCCCTTGCCATTGACCGAGGCTGAGTTAGCTGACCAGTTAATGGGGCAACTCCCAAAGGAGGCGACTCCTCATGGATAAATTCCTGTTTGGCCGCTATATTCCAGGCCATTCCTGGGTGCACCGGTTGGATCCGCGAGCGAAGTTAGTGCTCTGTTTCATGTACGTCTTAGTGGTGTTCTTTGCTAATAACCTGTGGACCTACTTATTGTTGACGGTGTTACTATTGGCTTCGGTTGCTGCAACGGCGATTTCACTGCGAATCTTTTTGCGGGGGTTACGGCCATTACTGTGGCTGCTGATCTTTACCGTGCTGATCCAAGTCTTCTTCGGTGCCGGTGGTCACGTTTACTGGTCGTGGGGGATCTTATCGGTGACCCATGATGGGTTGATCAGTGCCGGTTTGATTCTGATGCGGTTTGTGCTGATCATCATGATCTCCACGTTACTGACTTTTTCAACGGCACCGTTGGACATTGCGGACGGTATCGAATCGTTGTTGTCGCCGTTACGCAAGGTGCATTTTCCCGTAGCGACCCTAGCGTTGATGCTGTCATTAGCGCTGCGGTTTGTGCCGACTTTGATGGATGAAGCTGAGAAGATCATGAACGCGCAACGGGCGCGGGGCGTTGATTTTGGCACTGGTGGCTTGAAGCAACAGATCAAGACCATTGTGCCGATCCTCATTCCGCTGTTTGTGAACGCGTTTAACCGAGCCGTGGACATTTCCACCGCCATGGAAGCGCGGGGCTATCAGGACGGTGAAAATCGGACCAAATACCGTCAATTGAAGTGGCAGCGAGCTGACACCATTAGTTTATTGGTGTACGTTGTCAGTTTAGCCGGCGTTATCGGGTTACGGTTCGTTGCCTAACCGGGTTAATTTAAGTGAACAATGACGGGCGCGGCCGACGAGTTGTTGGGCCGTGCTTTTGTGAGTTAAGGAGAACGAAATTTGAGATATAAAGTAACGATTGCCTATGATGGCACGAACTTTGCGGGTTTTCAGCGCCAACCAAACCAACGGACGGTTGAAAGCGAGCTGACGAAGGTCGTGAATAAGATGGCTAAGCATCCGGAACCAGCGATTGAAGTTTACGGTTCTGGGCGGACGGATGCCGGGGTGCACGCGTTAGGTCAAGTGGTGCATTTTGACATGCCGTTTAATTTGCCGCCTGACAACATGCGAAAAGGCTTGAACAGCATGTTGCCGATGGACATGGAAGTGCTGGCGGTGGCGCAGGTTGATGAGACCTTCCACGCCCGGTACAGTGTGTCGGGGAAGCGGTACTTGTACCGGATGGACCTCGGTGAATTCCGGAATCCGTTTAAACGCAACTACACTGGCCACTGGAAGTTTCCGGTGGATGTGGATCGGATCAACGAAGCGGCCAAAGACCTCATCGGCGAACACGACTTTACGAGTTTTGTGGCGTCGGGTTCCGGCGCCCGGACGAATTTTCGAACGATCTATGAAGCCGGCTGCCACCTTGATGAAGCGAACAACGAGCTGGTCTTTGAATTTTACGGTAACGGCTTCTTATACAATCAAGTTCGAATCATGGTAGGGGTGTTGGTTGAAATCGGTGCGGGTACGCGACCGGTGGATGGCATTCAACAGCTTTACCAATTGAATGACCGCCGATATGCGCGGCGAACGGTGCCGGCTAGCGGATTGTATTTAAAACACGTTTACTACGAAGGCGACGATCCGGCACACCCGACTAAGTTGCCTAAGCACCAGCGATAGGCGAAATTAACGCAAATACCGTTAAAGTTGAAGGAATGGCTTGACTTTGGGTTGGTAAATTTGTATTATGGAACATGGTATTGTTTACCCCACGAATAAGCCCCGGAAACTTGTTATTGGTTGTAAACAAACACTGAAATTGGAGGAAATTAATCGTGCGTACAACATATATGGCTAAACCAGGTGACGTGGATCGCAAGTGGTACGTCGTTGATGCTACTGATGTTCCTTTGGGACGTCTTGCATCAGCTGTCGCTAACATCTTACGTGGTAAGAACAAGCCTACGTTCACCCCAAATGTAGATACTGGTGATCACGTTATCGTGATCAACGCAAGTAAAGTTGCTTTAACGGGTAAGAAGGCTTCACGGAAGATCTATTACCACCATACGAACCACCCAGGCGGTTTAAAGCAACGCACTGCTGGTGATTTTCGTGAGAAGGATCCAGAAAAGTTAATTGAGACTTCTGTCAAGGGTATGCTTCCTCATACTTCATTAGGTCACAAGATCGGCTTGAAGCTTCACGTTTACGCTGGCGACCAACATGACAATGCTGCTCAAAAGCCTGAAGTTTTGGACATTACTAACCTAATTTAAGGAGGAAATTATATTGGCTCAAGTACAATATCGCGGCACTGGCCGTCGTAAAAACTCTGTTGCCCGTGTACGTTTAGTACCAGGTACTGGTAAGATCGTTATGAACGACAAAGCAATCGAAGAATACATTCCATTTGCTAACTTACGTGAAGTGGTTGTTCAACCATTTAACGTTACTGAAACGCTTGGTAACTATGACGTTTTAGCTAACGTCAACGGTGGTGGCTTCTCAGGCCAAGCCGGCGCAGTTCGTCACGGGATCGCCCGTGCATTGCTCGAAGTTGACCCAGATTTCCGCGGTCCTTTGAAGCGTGCCGGTCTTTTGACTCGTGATGCACGTATGAAAGAACGGAAGAAGCCAGGTCTTAAGAAAGCTCGTAAGGCTGGTCAATTCTCAAAGCGTTAAGATTTATTTCTTCTCGCCTTCAAAAAGCACTTTCCCGTTTGGGAGGGTGTTTTTTTTGTAGAGCAGAGCGTGACAAAAAGCGGTTAAAGAGCGGAGCGTAAGGGGCAAGGGCCATTAAGTCGTGGGTTTTCGACTTGATGGCCCTTGCCCCTTACGTGCAGCTCTTTGCTTTTTGGCGCGCGTTTCGGCACGGGTAGCCAAAAAAAGCGTAACTAAAACACAGACAAAACCAACACAAATACGACACAACAGAAAGTTAGCTCACAGTAAATGATTTCCTGCACTATATCATAATACGAACGCAGGTAGTTATACCCATCGTTGCGTTTCAGTAACCCCACAATACCCGTTAAAACGATTATAAGGGTGATTTCGGCTTGAATAATTAAAAATTGAATAATTTACACCACCCGGATGAACAAAGCCTAACAGCTAAATTTTTCGATAATTTAGGCATCCTATATATTGAAGTTACTGGCGTTTTGAGACTGTTGCGCCACTTTAACAGTTACTGTTTCAAAATATCTCAAAAATATCATTGTGTCTAAAATACATTATCGGTATACTTTTAATTAAAGGTAATTAAACCTTAAATCGTACAAGACTGAAAAGTGTCGTTATTGGAGATGGAAACTTTGTTAAGTGGCGCAATTTTTGAATCATACATCACCACCCTTTTCTTAGGGGTGTTCTTGGCGGTCGGTATGACGTCACTTCTATACTGGGTGAACGATCGAACCGTGTCACCATTTATTGTGCGCCACCGCAAGGGCATCATTCGGTTGGCTGCACTAGTATATTTAGCGGTATTATATGAGATTCAAGCGATGCAGTATCGTTTAGATCCGCAGATGAGCGTGTTTGGCTGGCACTGGGCCTTTTTGAACCTGATGCTGGTGAGTTTATACGTCATCATTGTAGACATGGGAGATTGGTTCACAGCAACCTTACAGGGTATCTGTTGCGGTATCTATCTGTGGTTTTATGCGGATCCATTTAGTCCGGTCGTTATTGCGACGTTTGTGATCTGGTTGGCCGTGTTGACCGGATTGTATTTGACCCGCGAACGGTTAATGAACTCGCGGTTGGCAAGTTACGTTGGGATGCTGATTCTTGGGTTATCAGGGATTATCGGCATCTACGTGTCGCGTCCCCGGACGTTTGATGCTTGGTGGTGGGTTCGGGAGTTGACCAGCTTTGTGATCCTCGGCATTGCGGTGACCGAATATCGCCGAACCATCCAGCAAACAGATGCGAAAACGGCCGAACTACAGAGTGTGGCGGCCTACCAGCGGTTGGCGCATTCCGAGGTGTTTACGGATGATCCACGCATGCTTACCCAGATGTTTACCAGTGCTCGTTCAAACCGGGAACCCTTAGCGGTGGTGACGCTGGATGTGGACCACTTCTCAGCGTTTAACCAGCGTTACGGCTATCTGGCCGGTAACATCGCGTTGGTGGACGTGGCAGATGTGCTACAAGAAACGTTGACTCAGGGCAACGTGAACGCGCGACTGTTCCGGTCGGAAGGTGAAGAGTTCTCGATCGGTATCGCAGGCGAAACGGCTGAACAAGTTGCTGAAACCGTCAAAACTTGTTTGGAACGCATTCACCAAAAGCAGTTTGCGGTGGGTGGCGAACCCGTTGTGTTAACGGCTTCAGCCGGAATCGCCATGCTGGAACAAGCCGATGAAACGATCGACGACGTTTATAAACGCGCGGACGACCAGTTGCAACTTAGTAAAAAATACGGCCGCAACAAGGTCAGCGGGAGTGGTGTACCGGAAACCATTGCGGTGGCAGCCCCGAAACCGTTGGCATTTTTCGAACAAGAAATTATCGACGTTACGCCGGCTGGCAACACCAAATGGGGCGCCGAGTTGCTGTTACGGGCGAAGAATCCCCGGAATCAACAGTGGGAGCTACCAGAGCGGTTTGACATCAGCGTTGAACAACAGATTTCGTTCATTACCGAAGTCTTGATCCGGGATCGCGCGTTGAAGCGGATGACCATCAACCTCACGTTAGCCCAGTTCTCGAATTCAAATACCGCCAATTCACTGGCCGGGTTCACGACTGCCGCATATGGACCGGAAACTCTGATCATCGAAATTACAACGGTGCCCGACCTGAGCACGATTCGCCGGGTTACGGCACTGTACCGGTCGGCAGGCGTTAAGATCTACATTGATGATGTGGGTTCGGATAACAGTTATGAACTGGTTCGCAATATCTTGCCATACATTGACGGGGTTAAGTTTGCGATTCAAAATCTGCGGCCAAAAGAAGCCGACGAACGGATCCAAGAACGCATTGCGTTTTGGGCTGAAATCGCAGAGAACGCGGGTATCGACTTCATCCTTGAAGGGGTCGAAACCAATGAAGATATGGCGTTTGCGCAGGGGCTTGGAGTTAGCCATTACCAAGGGTTCTACTTTGGTAAGCCGGTGTTACCTGGGCGTGACGACGATTAGTTTAACTTAGCAAAATCAAAAATCGTGCACCTTTGATGAAAGGAACACGATTTTTTAGTCCGGTTGTTGGTGGCTGTCGATTCCGGTAGGCGGATAGGCGAGTGCTATGGAGACCGGTCTGAGCCGAAAAGCGGTCTCAGCTTCCATATTTAAGCTTCGCCAAACGCAAACCTAATCAAAACGAGGCTGAGAAAAAAGGCCATATTGGTAAGCATCGAACTAATTTCTTAACTTGAAGTGAGTTGAAAATTTCACTTTATCTCAAGACTGTTATCTAGTCTAAACGCCAATAGGCTTCCAAGCTTCGCTGGGTCGTGCGCCAAAACTCAGGTCCCGGCCATATAAGAAAACCGGCCCGTAGATTCCAAAACCAGGAATCCACGGGCCGGTTTTCTTATATTCTGGGACCTAAACGAGTTTTTGCCCACTCTCTTTTATTAATCATAAGTCTTAACCTGATGCCGATAAAGCCCAAGGGTCACCACAACCAACACGATGACCAACAGGTAAACCCCAACCGCAATCTTAAACAGGAACGGGTAAGAGGTCGCTTCGATGACGGCGCCACCAACCAGCGGCCCCAACGCCCGTCCAGCCGAGGCTGAGGCATTGACCAGCCCCTGAGAGCGCCCTTTGACACTAAACGGGCTCAGTTGATTGACCATGACGGAAATCATTGGGAAGGCGGTGGCCTCACCTAACGTCAGTAGCATCATTGCCACCACGAAGCTAACGTAGTGTTTGGCGCCGGCCAGGACCAAGAAGGACAGCGCCAGCATGACCAGTCCGAATAAGACTTGGTTACGCGGATTATTGGTGAAACGTTGCAGGAAGTTCAGTACGATTTGAATCACGACGATGCCGCTGGCGTTGAGGGTCCACAAGAAGCTGTATTTGATCAACGGCAAGCCCAGGTCGGTCATGTAGACGCTGACGTTGGAGGCCCATTGCTGGTACATCAACCAGACGATGACCAGAGAAGCGAAAAGGGTCAGCAAGATGATTCGGTTGGCGGCAGGAAGATGCGCACTGTGTTTATCGTGCTGAGCGTGCTCATGAGGTTGTGGCGTCCGGTTCAGTGGCCGGTAAGTCAGCGCCACGACGATCAGATAACCCACGAACAGTACGGCGGCGGTAACGAATAAGAGCGTGATACTGATATCGTATAAGTAGCCCACTAGCGCTGTCCCAAGCACGATGCCGAGGTTTTGGAATAAATACAGCAGGTTGAACACCCGATTACTGTTCATGTCGCGGATGCTGGTGGCACTGGCATTAGTGAGCGCCACGTTCCAACCGGAACAAAAGCCCAGCAGTGCTAACCAGAACCCAAATAGCGGCCAACCATGCGAGAAGGTGAGGGCAATCAACACAAGTAGCGAACCAGTGATGCCACCCAACAGGAGCTTATACGGATTCCCCCGGTCATACAGCACCCCACCCGCGTAACTGCCGATGATCCCGGTCAAGGAGTTCAACAGCAGCACGATACCAATGGTGGTGAGTGAGATATGAAGTTGATTGTGGAGGTAAACGCTGGTCAGCGGCCAAATGAAACTCATGCCGAGGTCGCTGATCAACGCACCGGTGGCAAGCCAGCGCAGTTTAATGGATTGGGTGGTCATGACGTGAACTCCTTTCGAGAATAATGGCTGAGATGAATGCAACGATAAAGCTATTCTAATTAGAAATTATGTCATATAATAAAGATGATAAAATTAAAATACAATGAGAATATGTGACTGGAGGCGCAAAAATGAAACCATTGATTGGCATGCCAACGGATGCGGACTGGACGCACCGGGGGTTCAAAGACTACATTGATGACCGAGTCGCACAGGGCATCGTGGCTGCCGGTGGGATCCCGGTGATGATCCCACCACATGATGTTAACATGATCGACGATTACGTGGCGCGGTGTGATGGCTTTGCCTTTTTAGGTGGTCCGGATATTGATCCAACGCTGTTTGGTGAGGAACCCGTTGCGAAGTTGGGCAATACCTCACTGCGAAAGGATCAGTTTGAGTTAGGACTGTGTCGGGCGGCCTTTAAAGCGGGCAAGGCGATGTTTGGTATTTGTCGTGGGATTCAAATTATTGGGATCGCACTGGGTGGTCAGATGTATCAGGACTTTCCGAGTCAACACGAGGGCGCTTTTGTGAAGCATCAACAAGACGCCCCGGCGATGTACCCAACCCATCACGTAACAACGGTACCGGGAACGTTAACGGCAAAGTTGTTGGGTGAAAAGCCCTACGTCAACTCGTTTCACCACCAGACGCTAAAAACGGATGTCGGTCCCTTATTAAAGGTGACGGCCCAAGCAGCGGATGGGGCGGTTGAAGCAATTGAGTCCGTCGATAACCAATTGGTGTTGGCCGTGCAGTGGCACCCGGAGTTTTTGTTTGAGACAATGCCGGAAGAAAGGGCGTTGTGGGGGAACTTTGTACAGAGAGTGGAACAAGGCGGTTAGAAGGTGGTGTATAAGGGTGGCCCAAGTTAGACTGCCGGGTTTTGGCAGTCTAACTTGGGCCACCCTTATATGCAACCTTCTGCCTTGTGGAACTCGTTTAGTCTCGAGGACAGGAGAGCACAGTAGTCTGATACGCTTAGTAGGCGAAAGCAACCTTCTGCCTTGTGGAACTCGTTTAGTCTCGAGGACAGGAAAGCGCATTAAACCGAAGCTCTCAGTGAACGATAACAACAAACGGCTGGTGGAACTCGTTTAGTCCTAAGTACAGCAACCACAAAAGACACGCTATTCTAACAAAAGCTGCAACTTTAAAAAACCACAACAAAAAAAGCCCCAGTCCACTCCCAGACCAAGGCCCCACACCCAGCATCAACGCCAGTATTCACTTAACACAACTAAGCCTTATGATTCCCGCGTGCTTCTCGAATGGCGGTCAACCGGGCATCAATCAGGCCACGGATCTCCGTGAGGTCCTGAAAAAGTTGGTATTCATCGGTTTCGTTATCGACTTCCATGCGCGTCAGCAGTTTGGCTGCCGCGACAACGTTGCGGTAATAGGTTTCTTGGGTTTTCAATCAGCTCACGCTCCTTAACTAATCAGCTGGTCATCTACTCCCACAATTGTACTATAAATTGGTATATAAATGTGGCATATTTTGAAATTAGTTGAGGCCCTTGATTAAGCGCGGTTACCTGAAATCGAGAAAAAAACTCGCTAAAGTGAACCGGAAATGGGTATAATGGAACATAACTAGTTTCACATTGGAGGTAATTTCTGTGAGTTTAGAAACATTTCCCGGTGATTTGGCGCAGTGCTTCTCCATCATCCACCGTGCATTTCAACGAGACACCCAACCACTCTATAAAGCAATCCACCTAAACGTGACGAATGCGTACATATTATTGTTATTAGAAAAGCAGGGGGAGAGTAGCCAAAATGCCTTGGCGCGGACGCTTGTAATCAACAAGGGTCAAATTACCCGTGAGATCAAGCGACTGAGTGAACTGGGCTACATTTCCCAAACCCAGTCGGTCGACAATAAAACCACCAACGTGATTCGCATTACCGCGGCTGGCTTGGAAGTTGTGCCAAGTATCGTTAAGATTCGGAATGATTGGTGGCAAGAACGCTTAGATCATAATCAGGTCACGGTCGATGCCCCGTTTGCGGAAACCTTGCAGACAATCATGGCGGACTTGATCGAAAGCAACCGGACTAAAATCTAGAGCATTAAAAAAAGCGCTATCCACGTGCGATTCTCAAGGGAGAATTGGTCGGGGATGGCGCTTTTGCGTTAAAGACTTTCAATCATGGTTTTCGTATCGTTGATTTGTTCAAAATGCCGCAGCGCATCTTGATAGTGGTGCTGGGACTTCGCTAAAATTGCATCGACGATCACCGTCGTGGGAAAGCCCAAGCGGGTAGCATCGCGAACGGTTTTGCAGACGCCGTTTTCGGCAGCAATTCCGGTGACGACGAGGTGTTTGACACCAGCGGCCCGCAATGCATCGACCAGTGCGGGTTGCGAAAAGGCGCTGGGTAAATGCTTTTCAAGGCGGTGCACCTGAAGCTGAGCGTTATCAAACAGTGAGCGACTCAGCGTTTGGTCAAAAAGGTGGGGAAATGCTTTGGGCCGCATCGTCACGATAAAAATCGGTAAGTGATGGGCGGTGAACGCGTCGATCAACAGTTGGTTATTTGCCAAAAGGGTCGTAAAGTCGACCGGTGCGGGTTGTTTGTAGACGTGTTCGGCAAGGTAGCGTGTGCCAGCCTGCATGTCGATAACAACCAGACCAAGGTGCCGAGCCGTTTTGAGTGGATTATTGGTTAAACTCACGTCAGTACGCCTTCCTTTCAATGGTGATTAACCATAGCTTACATGGTTTTGGCGGGAATGTCAGTAGTGGGGTGGGGAGTGTAAGGGAAATTTAAATGAATTTATGCCGGAAATCCCGTGACTTTAGTCAGGGGATGGATAGGCCGCCGCATCGCTGAAAGCGTCGCGGCTTTTTTGAAATAAAAAATAAAAAATCATGTCATTATTATCAATATTATCAATTGAATCAATTGGTTGAAAAAGTTCAAATAATGAGTAATTTCGCATTTGATTCACCCTGAAAATAAATTATACCTTAAAAGTAATAAAGAATATTATTTATCTCTAATCCTTGGTATACTCAATTTATATCAGATTGGAGGTGAATAAGCATGAAATCAATGAGTAAGTTAGCGTATCATTACGGCTTAAAAGTACGCATCTATCCGAATGATGAACAAAAACAAATCATCAAAGTTAATTCAGATGCTAGTCGGTTTATTTACAATCAAATGGTGGGAATCAACCAAGAAATTCATCAACTAAAACGCGTTGGTTTGCCCATTGATACGATTCAAACGCGTTTGGCACAACTTGAAAAACGGCGTAATGCTCGTGAACTTACTAATCATTTCGGCTTTTTGGCAGATTCGCGGATCGATAGCTTAACCAAAGCCAATGCCATTCAGAACTACCAAAAGGCTTGGCAGCAGTTTTTGAAAGTTCATCATGCCGGTGTACCAAAGTTTCATCGTAAGAGCGCGGTTTGGCAATATCAAACGAACTGTCAGTATCCGGGTCAAACAGTAGCTAAATTGACTAATGGGACCGTTCGTTTTATCAATACTAACCAGCTAATCGTTCCTAAACTGGGTAAGCTGCGAATTCGAGGTTCTCACAAACGCCTTTTGAAGCGCTTATTAGACACTCGAATCGGGACGGTCACGATTATGAAAGATGCTTCTGACCGATTCTATTTAGCCATGCAGTTAGCTTCTGACTGGCCATTCGTGACCTATCAGGAATCGCACCCGGGGTCAGTAGGCATCGATTTGAACCTCGAAAACTTCTTAACTGATAGTAACGGACAGACGGTCGCTAATCCACGGCACTATCGAAACAGTAAACAACGGTTAGCTAAGGAACAACGCATCCTCTCCCGGCGAGCACGTCGGGCTAAACGCGAACATCGCTCATTGAAGACCAGCAAGAATTACCAAAAACAACGGCGCCTAGTTGCTCAGTTGCATGATAAAGTGCGGACACAACGACAACACTTCCTTCATCAACTCTCCACCACACTGATCAAAAGTCACGATTTAGTGGTTGCCGAAGAGCTGCGGAGTAAGAACTTGTTGAAGAACCATGCTTTAGCAATGAGTATCAGTGATGTTGGCTGGCGAACCTTTTTAGGGATGCTGACTTATAAAGCAAATTTATATGGCACCACTTTTGTGACCGTTGATCCACGCAATACAACGCAGACTTGTTCTAAATGTACATTTGTGATGGGCACTGAAGGTACGAAGAAGTTGACCCTAGCTCAGCGAAAGTGGCAATGCCCAAGTTGCCAAACAGAACATATTCGTGATTGGAATGCTGCGCAGAATGTTCTGGATAAAGGGCTCAAGAAACTCAAATCGGCCTGAATCAAGGCGGTTCCTATGGCAACCTGGGAACCTAAACGGCGTTGGTAATTAGATAACCTCCACTTAGAGACCGATGGTGACTAAGCGCGTTATCCGTATCTACGCAAATTGTGGTTCGAAACCAGAGAAACAACCGTCAAAGTGGTTTTGGCTCACAAGCCCCTGACTTTAGTCGGGGGTGGTTGACAAGAGCAGAGAGCGGAACAAAGCGGTTAAAGAGCGGAGCCTAAGGCACTTCCGCCAGAAACCCCGGTTTTTGGGGTTTGTGGCGGAAGTGCCTTAGGTGCAGCTCTTTGCTTTGTGTAGCTCATTTCGGCGCAGGCTAATGAAAGCAGTTACCTGAACAAGCTACACAATGTCACCAGTAAGCGCCAACTAAAGCCCAAATGGCGCCGAAAACTACGTAAGCGCAATGAACGTCGCCACAAACACTCACTAAATTAACGCACCATCCTTCACACCAAACAAAAAAGCCCAGACCAAAGTCCAGACTCCTAAACAATCAAAGTCAATTAAGCAAACACTCCACCCAACAACTTCGCATAAACGCCATCCCGCAGTGCGGGTAACTGATCCGCCAAGCTCCGTTGCCGCTGAGCTTCCTTAGTAGCGCGTACCTTAGCCGTTTCCAGCAAGGCTTCATTTTGGCTATCATCCGGGTTCGGTTGCCGTAGTAACATCCAGTAAGCGTAGCGGAACCCAAATTCCCAGCCGAAGAAGTAGATGTCTAACAGGTCACTCCGGTAGAGTTGAGGGACGGGTAACGTTTGAATTTCTTCAAATGAATGCAACTCGTTAGTCCGGATAAGCTGTTGGTGTAGCCGGTCATCAAGCTCGTGGAAGTCGGCGCTCTTAGGGTCGTTTAAGAGTTGCAGTAACGCTTTAAAAAACGGGCTCCCCCAAGTGGTTGCCTTTTCGTAAACGTCGGCACCAAGGTCACGGATGTGCTTGTTTTGACTTTCAGCCGTGTAAATAATGTAGGCGGATTGAAGACCCTCAGCCATCCCGGTGGTAAAGACGTCAGCCAGTGGCTTAAACCAAGCGGAAACGGGGTTATCAATCAATGTTGCTAGTTTAGCTTGAATCTGCGTTTCAGCAATGCTAAGTGATTCTTGATCTTGTTTGCTCATGAGTGCCTCCGATATTAGGTGCGTTTATGAAAACGTTTTTTTGTATAATCAATGATAACATTGGAGAGAGGGTGGAGCAAGGCGCTTAGAAGGTGGTGTATAAGGGCGGCCCAAGCGAAGCTACCGGGCTTTGGTAGGTTTGCTTGGGCCGCCCTTATATGCAACCTTCTGCCTTGCGGAACCCGTTTAGGCTCGAGGACAGAAAAGCGCCGGCGCCTGACGGTCACCATAACTGATAACAGGCCAGCCAACAAAAAAAGAACCACCGCCCACCGACGATAGTTCCCACAATTTAAATATCAACTTAAGCCGCCTTCGAAGCCTGTGCCCGCGCTGCCGCCGCATACTTCTTCCGCTCAAGCCCCTGCGCCCAAATGTTGATCACAAAGGCAATCACCATCAGTATCAGGGATACCAGCATAATGTTATGCAATCCGTTATGCAAAATGACCCGCATTTGCGGAATCAAATGACTTGGTAACGAACTGACACTAGCTGCGTCACTCAACTTGTTCATCATCTTCATGGTGATCTGGCCGTGCGAGGCGGTGACGCCAGCGCGCAGGGCATTGTTCATGATCAAGCCGAAGATGGACGCCATAAAGGTTTGGCTCAGCATCCGGATCAAAAAACTAAAGGAAGTTGCGATCGGCACGTCTTCTGGTTCGGCGTCTTGTTGCACCTTCACCTGAAGTTCGTTGAAGCACATCCCGTTGCCAAAGCCCTCAAAGGCCCCGGCGAGGACTAAGATCCAGTAAGGCGTATGCACGCCCATCACGACCATTAAAATGAAGGTGATGGTCAACGTGACGATACCTAGCCCAATGACCCGTTGTGGCGTTAAAACCTGCCGAAGTGGGGCGACGGAACTCGATCCGCCAAAGTTCGTAAACGAACTGGGAATCTGGGTAGCGCCACCAACTAATGCGGAGGTGCCCAATAGTCCTTGGGCCCACATTGGGGCGTAAATCAGGAAGCCTAAGAAGGCCGCCCAGATAATCATAAATAAGCCAAAGTCGATCACCAGCGACCGATTCTTCAATAACCGCGCCGGAATGATGGGATCCGCGCACCGGCCCTCGACCCGCATCAAAATGGTGAGGCAGATAGCGGCAACCACTAAGAACCCACCAATCATCATGATGCTAGCACTACCAATCAGTTCGATGGCCACTAGTAAGCTGATCAACCCGAACGTCATCAGAGTTGCACCAAGGTAGTCCACGGGGCTGTCGGTGCGGTATTTGGGATTGGATTTGTAGAAAAATTGCACTAAAACGGCTGAAATGAGGCCGACTGGGACGTTTAATAAGAAGACCCAGTGCCAGCCGACCGTATCGACAATGGCGCCACCGACCAGCGGGCCGATGATGGTGGCCATGCTGTAACTGGCTGAGACAAAGCCAAGCACCTGCATCCGCTTGCGAGGATTTTCATACAGGTGCGCATAAATGATATAGGGGAGCGAGACGACCCCACCGTTGCCGATACCGGCAATTGCCCGAGAAATGATCAAGAAGACCATGTTGGGGGCGATGCCTTGCAGGAAGGAGCCCACTACGAAGAATAACGCAGCGAGTTGGTAAGCCTGCTTGTTGCCGATGTGTTGGCCAAGCTTACTCCAAAGCGGGGTGCTGACGGCGGTTCCCAGCAGGAAAATCGCGACGATCCACCCCATGAGTTCCAACCCGTGGAGGTCGGCAATAATGGCTGGTAAGGCGGTGTTGACGATCGTGTTATCCAGACCACTCATCGCGTTGGAGAGCAGCAGGGCACAGGTGACAATAAAGACGTTGCGTTTGGACACAGTGTTCGCTTCCTTTTATGTAAGAATAATTGACAATACCTACTATCATACAACTTTCTAGGTTCAAATTAAAAGGTATGTTAGAATAATGGCAGTCTTGTGTCAAAATGCAGGATCAAACGGATGCTCCTAAGTTCAAATAGAATTGGTGACGACTTGAAAAATAAAAAATACTTCTACAGTAACTACACCGGCATGTCACCGGTGTTACTCCAAAAACCACTGACAGCAAATGAAAAGAACGATATCGCAAATGATTTGTTGGCCCTAGAAGACCTAATCGAACAGTATACGAATCGATTAGCCGGGGCGGCGCAAACTACCGAAACGGGCCAACCGGACTATCAAGCGTTGGCCGACCACCTCAAAACGGCGCGAACTGAATTAGTAAACGTTCAGCGCGGCCTGTTCAAATAAAAAAATTAATCGTTGGGTGCAGTTGCACCTAATAGTCAAAAAATAGCGCGACGTCCCGGAAAATGTGACGTAGCGCTATTTATCAGCTGTTAAATTAAGTTGAAATAATTAAAAAAACTTTTGAAAAATAACCTATCATAGTGTAAAAAATGATGGATTTGTGATAAATTAATTATAAAGCTTCACGTTTTAAATTGAACTGTGTTCGTATGGTGGTCGGCGTAGGTTCTTGATGCGTCATCCTTAGAGTCGCGACCGTTATACCGGATCCTTAAGGAGGGATTCTGTTTGATTGCAGGGTTAACTGCTGATAATTTCTTTTCGCAATTGGTACTTCTGATCTTTGCCGTGGCGTTTGTTTCGGGCATCGTGATCGCTTACTCACGTGCTTGGCACTATCTTGAGACCAATCAGGGGTTGCTGCAGCCGCAGCGACGTTTGATTCGAATCGCATTACCAGTGACCGTTTGGCTACTTGGTGGCATCCTGTGCTTGGCGAGTTTGTTTTCGAGTGATAATCAACATTTGTACGCTAGTATTGGAGTCTTTTTGATTGCCTTTCCAGTGCTGGATATTCATTTGAGTAAC
Organism: Secundilactobacillus muriivasis; assembly: GCF_054785195.1. Lineage (NCBI taxonomy): Bacteria > Bacillati > Bacillota > Bacilli > Lactobacillales > Lactobacillaceae > Secundilactobacillus > Secundilactobacillus muriivasis. Next base: position 52,879 of record NZ_BAABMI010000018.1, read on the forward strand.
GCTGAATACTGGGCGCGAGGCGCCGTGTTAGTCATTGTTTGGGAAATTGCACATTGGGCCAATGTGTTATCGATTCAAAATATTTTAGTCAGTCTTGGTCTGCTCTGGATGCTCCACTTGATCCACCATCATTTAGGGATGGTCCGTTATCGCTTTGGTTACTGTTTTGCTGCTGGCGCATACGTATCACTGGGATTTTGGTTGACCTATCCGGGCCTGCCGGTGACGGATGCTAATCTCTGGTTAAGTATCGGCATCTACATGATTATGACGGTGATTACGTGCCTCTATTGGATTGGTCAAAAAAATCATGACCAGTTGACGGATACCCGAAATCAGCAGCAAGATATTACGCCAACCACGCTGTACGCCTCTTATGAACGAGACGTGAACAGTCTATTTGAGATGGCGCAGGGTACGCATACGCCGATGACGGTGGCCATCATTAACATTGACCGGTATGCGGATGTCAATAACCGCTACGGACAGCGGGGTGCCAACGCGATTTTAGGCCAGTTCGAAACGTTGTTGCAGCACGTGTTGCAACAGTACAGTACTGCGTATCACCTGTTTCGTTCAGGTGGCAGCACCTTTAACGCCATCTTCACCAACGCAACGCCGGTGGATACCGCACCGATTTTGATGGATTGCTGGGACACGGTGCGCACCCATGAATTTAGCTTTAATGGCGAAAAAGTCGAGTTAACGGTCTCGATTGGGGTCACTCAGGTTCAAACTGTTGATAAGAGCGTTGATGATACCTACGCACGCGCTAGCAAGAGTCTCAAACAGAGCAAGCACGAAGGCCACGATGCCATTACGGTGGAGGGCGTTTCGCAACATGCCCGGGAGTCAATCAACTGGTTCCCAACGTACCGCTACTTTGTGCAACCAATCGTCGACGCCAGCAAGCCTGACCATCCAATATTGTTGAACGAAATGCTGTTGCGTGAATTTGACCGTAACCGGTGGCGGTTGCCCGCGAACTTTGAAATTCCGGTCACCACGCAGATCAGCTTGATCAAACAGGTGTTGAACCATAACGACTGCCGGGGGGTTAACATTAACCTCACGGCTAAGCAATTTGCTGATTCGAAGATTGCCCATGACCTGGTGCGCTTTAAGCAACATGAACCACGGATCGATGAATTCGTGGTGGAAATTATGGATGCACCGGGCACTGAGGTTGTGAAGCAGATCAACGAAATTTACCACGCTGGCGGAATCAAGGTTTACCTTGATGACGTTGGTAGTGATAACAGTTTCGAACTGGTGCTGGACATGTTCCACTATCTGGACGGCATTAAGTTTGCGATTCAAAATTTGCGGAAGACCAATAATCAGGATCAACTCTTGGAACGAATCGACTTCTGGACAAAAATTGCCGAGCAAAACGACTTGGAATTTGTGCTTGAAGGGGTCGAGACCGAAGATGAGTCGCAGTATTCGATTAAGAGCCACGGCATTTTTCGGCAGCAGGGGTACTACTTTGCGAAGCCGTCGTTGCCGGAGGAAGAGCATGTTAACTAAATAAGTATGTCATACAGGCTTTGCATAACGACAAAACAAAAACAATCGACATTGGTTAACCTTTTCGGGTTACCCAACATCGATTGTTTTTAATTTTATATCGCGACGGTTAATGACTAATCATCCAACGGAAAAACCGCATCCGCCTCGTCCCAGTCCTTGACCCACTGCTCGAAGTCATCATGTTCAGGATCGCCATCGATCATCCAAACGATTTCGTATAACTTATCGGGATCACCATCGACCTTGTAGCCACTGCCACGCACGACGTCGACCGTATCTGCGACGCCCATCACGGTGAATTGGTTGATATGTTCGGTTGGTGCGGTGACGATCACGTAGTCGGTACCTTCGACGCGGACGGTTTGTTGAGTTGCCATAGAATTACCTTCTTCTTTGAAATAGTTGATGAGTCTATTATAGGCGGGGAGAACGGAACTTCCAACTATTGTGTTTGGGGGCGATGCAAAAACAAAGCCGGTCAGGACTTCAATTACAAAGTCTTGGCCGGTTTTGTTTCTGTCAGTTATTGAGTTAACTTACTTCTCCTCACCAACCATCAACAACTGCTCCCGCAACTGTGGCCGCAACACCTTACCGGTAATGTTCCGGGGGAATTCTCTCAGAAATTCGACTCGGGTTGGGCTTTCGAACTTGGCCAGATGAGTGGTTGAGTAATCGAAAATGGCTTGGCGTTGTTCGGCTTCGTTGAGGCCGGGGGTGGTGCTGACGACGACGGCGGTGACTTCTTCACCGTACAGGTCGTCTGGCATGCCGATGACGGCGAGTTGTTCGATGAAGTCGAGGTCGTTCAAGGTGTTTTCAACGGCGGCTGGCGCAACCTTTTCGCCACCGCGGGAGATGATCTCCTTCTTACGGCCCTTGACGAACAGGTAGTTGTCGTCGTCCAAATACCCCAGGTCACCAGTTAAGAACCAGCCATCTTTGAAGCTATCGGGATTTGGATCCATGTAGTGGGTGATGACGTGGTTGCCGCGAACGGCGATTTCGCCCATCACGTTGTGGTCGTTGGTGAGTTCACCATCGACTAACAGGCAAAGGTCGGTGCCAAATGGCTTGCCGGCTGAGCCAATCTTGGGCGCGTCAAACGGGTTGATCGTGCATTGGCTGGAAGCTTCGGTCATGCCGTAGCCTTCGATGATTGGGGCGCCAAAGCGGTCTTGGAACGCAACCAGACGTTCTTCAGGGAGCGCAAACGAGCTGGAACGGATGTAACGCAAGTGAATACCGTCTTTCAAGGCATCGTAAGCGGCGTTGGCCTTTTCGTTCAGCAACAAGAAGGACACGATGGTTGGGACCACTGAAACCCAGGTCACGTGGTTGTCGTGAACCTGCTTCCAGAAACGGGAAGCGGAGAATTTCTGGGTAACCAGTACCTTACCGTCAGAAACCCGGGTAGACAACGTCGTCATCACTTGGGCGTTGATGTGAAACATTGGCATGGTGACCATGGCAACGTCATTTTCGTCCATGTGGTTGGAAACGGCGTCGTTCTGAGCGGCATTTAACAGCATCTCGTGCGTTAAGCCGACTCGCTTGGGTTCACCAGTGGTCCCGGAGGTATTCATCACTAAGCCGAGGTCGGTGGCGCTCACGGGCGTGGTGTCGGCCGGGGTCTTAGCGGCTTCTTTGTTGACCAAGAACGTCAAGTGGGGCGACGTCAACAGGTCTAAGTGGCTCACAGACCACTCGTCAGTTGACCAGTCAGCAGCAAGTTCCGGCGTGGTGAATAGCGCTGGGTAGCCGTGGGCCTCGTAATCCGCGTGTAACTTCGCGGTTGGCGTTGATGGTGAGATGGGATGGACGATGATGCCCAGTTCCCAAGCCGCTTGGTTGATCACCGGGAAAACGGCGGAGTTGGGCAGGCAAACCAGAATCTGATCACCTTTCCCAAGGTTGTTGGCTTTAAATGCTTCTTGGAACACGTTGATATCCGCCTGCATATCGGCGCCGGTAAACCAGGTGTTCATGGCCTCGTCCTTAATGATGGGGTCCGTTTGGTGACGCTGAAGTTGTTCCGTTAAAATCGTAGTTAATGGTGTGGCCATAAAATGAATCGCTCCTTTAATAATGAGTAGTCGGTTTCAATGACTCGGCAAATTTAATTGGTTTTGTTTGATGTCATGAGTAATAGCCTAGGCTGGTTAACTTAAATCAGGCTTAAAGGTTAGCAAAATATGATTGCCGAGGGTACTTTTTCTTATTATAGACAGCCATTTTCGACTTGACTAGTAGTTAATGGGAAAAAGATGAGAAAAAGTGGAATCAATCTCACTATACTATCGCATATTGGTGCACGGAAAGCTGGCACTGCGACTTCGATGGTTTAAAGTTGTTACAGTTGTTGAGGAATGTTTGCTTGGGCTGTCGATTCCGGTAGGCGGTCAGTCAGCATCATCGTAAATCATCTCAAGTGCTTAATTGGTTGACTCATTGTCGTATCGCAACGACCGACGTTGAGTCAACCGGTTGTGCCCACAATATCAGCCATGATTAACGCGGCAAAGAAGCCAAACTTCACAAGCGACAATAAAAAGCCCTGAAGCATTTTGCTCCAAGGCTTTCAAGCACTATTAGCCAAAATTCACATGATCCGTAACACTAGCATCAGCTCCACGGTTGCCTGCAATCACATAATGCCGTCCAGTCGGCCCATCATACACGGATGACGGTCGAATCAAGCAGCCTTCGCGTTGCTGTTCCAAAATGTGGGCTAACCAGCCAGCAGTCCGGCAGGCCGCAAACATCGTGGTGAAGGTGGCTTTGTCCAGACCGAGGCAGTGGTAAATCAAAGCGGTGTAGTAGTCAACGTTGGGATGCAACCCGGTGCGGTTTAGCATTTCAGCCGCCAACGCTTCCTGCAGGTCAAACAGCGCTTGGTTATCCGTTGAGGCTGCTAAGCGAGCCGCAACTCCGCGGAGAATCTTCGCCCGGGGATCGCCATGTTTGTAGACCCGGTGGCCGAAGCCCATGATTTTCTTATGAGCGCCCAGTTTCTCGGCAACGTACTCGGACGCGGTCAAGTGCCGCCGGTTGATGTCCATCAACATGTTATACACCTGTTCATTAGCACCACCGTGAAGCGGTCCCTTCAACGCACAAACGGCTGCGGTCAGGCAAGAGTAGTAGTCCGACTTAGTGGAAGCGACCACCCGACTGGTAAAGGTCGAGGCGTTAAATTCGTGGTCAGCGTGCAGCACCATCACGGTGTTAAACATTGCCGTGGCTTCAACGTCAGGCCGTTTGCCAGAGAACAGGTAGACGAAATTTTCCACCACGCCCCAGTTTGGATCGGCGTGCAGTAGTGGCAAGCCGTCGCGGATGCGGATGATCGCCGCGATAGCCGTCAGCATTTTCGCCAAGATCTTGGTCGGTGTATCGCGGTCCACGTTGTTGGTGGTACCTAACAGCGAGGTCGTGGTGCGCAGGATGCTCATGGGGTGCTGGGGTTCTTTCGCAATTTCAGTGATCAAGCGCACCGTTTCGTTTGGCAACTGCATGTTGGTCACGAGTTGCTGGCGAAAAGTCGCTAGTTCATCTGGTTCTGGTAACCGGGTATGCCACAACAGGAAGACCACTTCTTCAAATGGTGCGTGTTGCAGTTCTTCAATTGGGTAGCCCGCGTAAGTGAGGTGGGCGTTTTTAGTGGAGCTGATCTTGGTGGTATCGATAACGACGCCAGCCAGTCCCTTTGGTAAAGTTTGAGTCATATGAATCACCTCTTGATTCTGTGACGGATGCTATTCAGCAAGTTTGTTTTTGACGATCAGTGGCATGATGCCATCGTTTTGGTAGTAAATGCGGTCAGTTGGTGTATCGAACCGAAGCCGGGTATCGAACTTAACCACCCGGTCGCCAGCCGTGGCGGTCACGTGGGCCGTTTGACCATCGAGTTCGATCGCAAACGTTTCGGTCCCGTCCAAGCCCAACGATTCAGCGGTGTCCCCTGGCAAATATTCCAGTGGGGCGATCCCCATCATGACCAGGTTGGCCCGGTGGATCCGCTCGAAGCTTTCAGCGATGATGGCTTTGACACCCAGCAATTTGACCCCTTTAGCGGCCCAGTCACGCGACGAGCCCATGCCGTAGTCTTTTCCGGCGAGAACGACTAAGCCGGTGCCAGCTTTTTGGTAAGCCATGGCGGCGTCGTAGATGGTCGTTGTCTCATCCGTTGGGAAGTATTTGGTAAACCCGCCGACCTTATCCGGGGTCAGTTGGTTTTGCAGGCGGATGTTGGCGAGGGTGCCACGCATCATGACTTCGTGGTTGCCCCGACGTGAGCCGTAGGAGTTGAAGGCTTTCGGTTCAATGCCATGGGCCTTCAAGTAGATGCCAGCGGACGACTTTGAGGCAATGAAGCCGGCGGGGCTGATGTGGTCGGTGGTAATGGAGTCGCCGAGTTTGGCGAGCACGCGCAGACCGCTCAGTTGCCGGTCGGTTTGACCAAAGAATGGTGGTGAGGCGATGTAGGTCGACTTGGCGTCCCAGTCATAGGTTTCAGATGTTGGGGCGGACAGGGCGTTCCAAGTGGCGTTTTGGTCGAGGATCTTACCATAGTTATCGCTGAACTGTTCCGGTTTTAGGTAACGTTGAGTTAAGTCAGCCACTTCGGCGTCGTCTGGCCACAGGTCGGTTAAGTAAACCGGCTTGCCATCGGCACTGGTGCCCACCGGTTGGGTGGTGAGGTCGATGTCCAAGGTGCCGGCTAACGCGTAGATGACGACCAGTGGTGGTGAGGCCAAGTAGGTGTCTTTGACCAGTGGGTTGACCCGGCCTTCAAAGTTCCGGTTACCACTTTCAACGGCGGCGATGGGGAACGGGTTCTCGCTCACGGCAGTTTGCACCTCGTCCACGAGTTGCCCGGAGTTGCCGATACAAGTGGTACAGCCGTAGCCAACGAGGTTAAAGCCGATTTGGTCTAAGTAGCCTTGTAAGCCCGCAGCTTTCAAATACTCGGTAACGACTCGCGACCCCGGCGCCAGCGACGTCTTCACGTAGGCGGGCACCTTCAAGCCCAGTTCAACGGCCTTCTTGGCAATCAAGCCTGCCGCAATCAGCACTTGCGGGTTCGAGGTATTCGTACAACTGGTAATGGCGGCAATGCCCAGAGACCCCACGTGGAGGTCGAACTGGTTGCCACCAACCGTCACGGGGTAGGCGGGTAAGTCGCGGCGACTGGCAAACTGTGCGGGCAGGTCCGCTAATTTAACGGAATCCTGTGGCCGGTTTGGCCCGGCAACGGTGCTGACCACCGTGCTGAGGTCCAGCTCCTCGGTTTCGGTGTACTGCCGCGGTTCGCTGTCATCGTAGAAGAAGCCGTTGGCCTTAGCGTAGGCCACGACCCGGTCGATGGTGGCCTGTGGCCGGTTGGTCAACTTCAGGTAGGCAATCGTTTGGTCGTCGATTGGGAAATACCCGCAGGTGGCACCGTATTCGGGTGCCATGTTGGCAACCGTGGCCCGGTAAGCCAGTGGGAGCGTGGCGAGACCGCTGCCGTAGAATTCCACGAATTTGCCAACCACGTTGTGCTCACGTAACAGGTGAGTCAGCGTTAAGGCTAAGTCGGTGGCGGTGACGCCCTTGTTGAGGTGGCCGGTGAGTTTCACGCCGACGACCTTTGGCAATGGCATGTAGGTCGCTTCACCTAACATGCTGGCCTCGGCTTCGATACCGCCAACGCCCCAGCCGAGGACGCCCAAGCCGTTGATCATGGTGGTGTGGGAGTCGGTGCCGACTAAGGTGTCGGGGAAGGCCACGTCGCTGCCATCGGGAAGTTGCTTGGTGCGGATGACATCCGCGAGATATTCCAAGTTGACCTGGTGAATGATCCCAGTGTCAGGTGGAATCACGGTGAGGTTATCAAAGCTGTTTTGCGCCCATTTTAGGAAGGTGTAACGTTCCTGGTTGCGTTCAAACTCGCGCTTCACGTTGTAGGCGAAGGCGGTGTCGTTGCCAAACCGGTCAACTTGCACGGAGTGGTCAATGACTAAGTGAACGGGAACTTCGGGATTGATCTTACGAACGTCGCCGCCCGCTTTGGCCACGGCGTCACGCATGGCGGCCAGATCAACTAGGGCTGGGACGCCGGTGAAGTCTTGCAGGATTACTCGCTCTGGCTGGTGGGCCACGTCTTGGTCGTGGTGGGTATCCCAGTCAAGGAAGGCGCCAAGGTTCGGTTGGGTTTCGGGTGCCAAGTCGGCATGTCGCAGGGTTTCTTCTAAAAGAATGCGAATCGTGTATGGAAGCTCGCCAAGGGTCTTGCCCTGGTCGGCGAGGTAGGCGGCAATGTCATAGTAGTGATATGTATGCCCGGTTACTGTCAAGTCACGTTGATACGTTTGAGTCATGAATGAAATCACCTAACTTTCTCAATTGTGCATCGTACGAAAAAATGAGTAAACCAATCATGCTCTAATTAAATACTCATTTTAATCTAATGTAACGGTTTATATTCAGTTCGTCAAGAGAAAATGAATGTTTATTTAAATTTATCAAACTACTCACATTACCATGTGAGGTTTGCGAGAAGCCGTGTAACAAGTGCTATATCGCCTAAATAACTGATAAATCAAGAAATGAATGCTCACATGAATAATTCAAAAATAATCGAAAAATAGATAATCAATTCATTCGCGAATGAATGTAGATTCAACCATTGAATAAAAGTTGCGTTGTAAACGTTGCGAATGAAACGTTAATGTCGGGTCGTGGGTGCTTAAAAATGAGAAAACTTGAGTTAAAGTTGGTTTACACATCAAGTGGGCTGCTGCAGTTATTCGAGTTGCTAATGATCGACTGATAACTTAACCTGAAAATCGAAATCGAGGTGGCCATCACTTAAACCACTATGGTTATCAGTGCTTCAGCGTCATTTAGTCTAAGGGCTGGGTGATGGCTCAACGTGTCCGTCATAAGCACTGGTTATCGGTAACGGCCAAAAGCGGCGGTGAGGCGGGTAAGCAAAGCTGGTTGTCGTGACACCCTCATAATTGGCACAATGACGGTGTGACTGTCGCGACTTTACAAAAATCAAACATTGGCAATATTTGACGGCATAAATGTGTTAAAATCGGGCGTAAGATAGCCGTCAAGAGTGGGGGAACGCTGTTGGCGGTGGTCATGCACAGTTAGTAATGGAGGAGATCACGATGAAAAAGCGACTTACTGGTGAGGCGAAGACCCGGTTCAAACTGTACAAGAAAGGCCGTCACTGGTTGGTGATGGGCACCACGGTGGGCTTGGCCTGGGGCGGTTTGGTGTTGAGTGGGCAAACGGCGCGGGCGGCGACTGAGTCAACACAGCAGTCAGACGGGGCATCACAGGTCAGCGGGACGACAACGGCACCCCAGCAAGTGACGTTGACGACTGAAACGACCAACACAGGTGGTAAAGACACATCAGCAACAGCGGGTAATCGGGCGACAGCGGCTGATACCCAAAGCACGTCGGTAGCACTAGGTACGGCGACCACTGAGCAGGCCACGGCACCGACCACTGAGACTGCCAGTTTAGCCACCTCGAGACAACCGGGCGCTGAAACGGTATCTTCAGCGGACAACCTTTCCACGAATAGTTTAGGGGGTACATCGACCAGTGAGGCTGATTTATCATCAGTTCCAGTTCAGCAACAATCTGACGTTACTATCACCCCACAAGTCACCAACCTAGGCGCAGCAGACAGCACCGCCTTTGAAACCGCCAAGAAGGTGGCCACGGCAACCTACCAAGCGCTGGGCCAACCCCAAAAAGTGACGGCGGTGGCCGCGGCCCAACCCGGTGCCATACTGACGCTCCCCAAGTCCTTTTCAATCGATACCGAGGGCTTAGCGGCGGATGAAGTGGCCAAGGGGATGTACGGTGATACCAACTGGGTGATCAAGGACGACCACACCCTGCACATTTACGGGGAGGCTTTATTAGGTAAGGACAATACTACGGTGACGCCACAGACGTTGCCTGCCGGTGACGGTAAAACGGTAACGTTGACCAACGCTTCACCGTGGTTTGATTACCGGGAAACATTTGACAAAATCGTGATCGATGAACCGATTTATTTGCCGGAGAATGCGTCGTACTTGTTTGCGGGGTTAGATGATGTGACAACGATTGATGGCGCTGATAAGCTGATTGCCAGTGACACAACGGATATGACGGGGATGTTTGAGGGCGATACTTCTCTGTCAACGCTGGACCTGTCGACTTGGGATACCAGCAGGGTCACGGCGTACGCGGATATGTTTCGGCTAACGGGCTTATCTCAGCTCGACCTCGGGCCACAATTTTCACTACCGGTTGAGATGCCAACGACCATCCTGAAAAAAGATGGTACGCCAACGGAGGCTAGTTTCTGGATTGGCCTTGGTGAGGGGGCATTTGTCGAACCAACTGGGAAGCAGTTTTTAAATACGACTTACTCTGGTGAACCAGCGGATGCCGATACGTATGTTGCGGTACCCAATCCATTCAGTGAGCCGATCAACATCATGTTTCACGATGCTGAGACCGGCCTCAGTTATTTAGCAGCGGAAACGTTGCGCGGCACGATTGGTGAAAGTGGCGTGTACACCGTGGTGACGCCACCGGATGTCATTTTAGCTGATGGGCAGGCCGCCGAAGTGCCATACACGTTTGGGTACGGGCTTCAAAACATTGAGGTGCTGTTGATGCCGCGGCTCGAAGACGCGCACTTGACCGATCACGTTAGCAGCATCGTGCAAACCGAAACGGGGAATGTCTTGGCGCAAACGGACACGTTATACCAATTAGATGCAGTCTTTGCGCCAGCAAGACTGACCGAAATTACCGAAATCAAAGCGGAATCATTTGAACCCAATACGGTCACGGTTCCCGATGGGTACGAGGTTACCAAGGTCGTGTTGATCGAAGCGTTTGAAAGCACGGGTCGGTACGGCGTGTTCACGGTGGACAAAGCGACCAATGATGTGACGGCAACGCAGTATATGGTCAATCAATCAACCGGGGTCGTTGAGGTGACCGATCCAATATTTTCGAAGCAGTATTACGAAGAACTAATGAAGCGAAGTGCCGTTCAAGACGGCAACCAATACACGGTGAACCAAGCTAATATTCACACCCTGTCACAGGTTCAAGTCGGCTCACCCATGCCGCTCAACACCCAAAACATGATGATCTACAACGTCCGCCCACTACCAGAAACGCTAACGGTCAATTACGTCGACCAAGTGGCAAATACCGTAGTGAAAACCGCTGACCTAACCGGAATGATGGCCGAAACGGGCGACTATCAAGTCAGCGTGCCGGCTGGGTATTTACTGGCGCCGGGTCAAGTGGAACAGGTGGCTTACCAGTTTGCGGCGGATGACACGGATGATGTGACGATCAAGGTGCTGCCGGCGGTGTCCACTTTGGTTGCGGATGATCAAGGTGATAGCCAGTTAACGGTCCGTTATGTGGATGGCTCTGGAAAGACGCTTGCGCCCGAGACGACGCAAACTGGTCGCGTTGATCAGCCGTTAACAGTGACCGCACCAACGATTGCGGGCTATCAGTTAGCGCCAGGGCAGAGCGCCGAAACAACGGGCACGTATCAGGGTGACGCCATGACGTTGACGTTAACTTACGAGGCAGTGCCGGAAACGCCCGCTGTCGTACCGACAGACGGGAACGTAGCGGGAACGGCTTCGGCGCCGGCAACTTTAACGACGCCAACTGCAACGGCAACCAACCAGACGGAAGTCGCCAACCAGTCAATGACGAACGCTGAACCAAGCGCCCTACAACCGATTGAGAAAGCGACCGCTAATAGTGAAACGGACGCGCAACCGGCCTCAGAACCAGCCACGACCACCACTGAGGATGCACAGGCCCAAGGCACAGCAACTACTACCAGAACGCAACCGGCAACCCAGAACAAGCTCGTACCGACCGCCGATGGTCAAGTACAGGTCACCACGCCAATGACCTTACCGCAAACGAATGAACGGTCGAGCTTCGCTGCAGTACTGGGCATGTTGCTGTTAAGTGCAAGCTGGTTGACAGCGGCCGTGCTGAGAAAACGCGATTAACCCGCGAGTAACTGATTGCCACGCATCACGATTAGCGAATGGTGGTATGATGAAGTCATCTTAAGATGATTGTGGGGGCAATTCAGATGAGAACAGGAATCAAGTTAGGGATCATGGGGTTAACGTTGGTATCAGCTATGGCAGTAACGGCGGTTGTGCCAGCACACGAACCAGTGGCGCAGGCTAAAATGGTCACGTTGCCGAAAGCGTATCGGCATGTTTGGCGGTATAGTTATAAACCGTTCCACCAGCGGATGGTGTTGAAAACCTACGCGCACTATGCCTACTTTACGGACACACCAGGTCATGGTAAATACATCAAGTACCGCTACGTCCATAATAAGGGCCACAAGTACGGCACGATTCCAGTCAACGGGACCTATGAGTCAGTCGGGCTGAATTTCAAAAACAGTCGCAATTTGTACGTGGGTTACGATATTTCAACCCTGCATTTCACACACCGGTAGACCAATTTAAAAGTGCCCGGCTTCAACTGACGGTTGAGGCTGGGCACTTTTGTGTTGTAGAATAGGGGTAAGCGAAGATTAGTGTAGGGGGACAACCATGACCGAGCATAGTTATAATTATGGCAACCAATCGAATCAGTACCTCTCGGCAGCGGCCATGCTGGAGGAGACGATGGCCTACTATCAGATCACGCAACAGGATCTGGCCGAGCGTATCGGGGTGACGCAAAAGCACGTTTCTGAAGTGTTGAACCACAAAGCGTACCTGACCCCGCAACTGGCGTTTCGCGTCGAACGGGTCACGGGCCTTTCCGCGCGGACGTTGTTGAACCTGGACTATCAGTACCGCTTGCAGTTGGCAGCCGAGTCGGTGAAGCAGGAAGTGCCGGGGGAAAATAACTTGTTTTTGCACCCGTATGAGTGGTCAACGTTTCAGGGGTAGGGTCATGGTGCCTGGTTGAAAATGATGATTAATAATAGAGGTAACGTTCGAGTGAGGTAATTAGCGCTCGAACGTTTTTTATATTGAAAGCGTAACCACCGTTATGCATATTCATACGGTAAATGAGTGATTTTTAATGATTATCTGTTAATTCTCATGATAATTGGTAGTTAGTTGAACAAATATGCACCATGTTTCAAAAAATTGTGCTCATTCAGCATTATTTTGACTTGTAAAGCAATTTAGGTTAAAAGTCCCCAATTGGTATGCTATAATACGCGAACGAAGAAAACTTATCTTTCAATAAGCAAATTTCTTCGCAATGCTTAACTTGAATCAACGCAATGATGTTAGGAGGTGAAATCAAACGAAAAAGTTTATTCAAATTAACCAACGAGTGCTCCTTTTGGTCGGGCTGCTGGTGGGGTTCTTTGTGTGGGGGCTGATGACAGTTAATGCCTCGGCCGCCGCAACAACCCCTGACAGTCTTGCACCAGTAGCGGCAACGAAATCAGCGCCGATGGACACTCAAGCTTCAAGTACAACCTCGGAAAGTGTGGTTGACCAACCAACGACTGCATCACTGGAAACTGATGATCAATCAGCACCGACGAGCACAAGTCAACCGGTTCAAGCCGAAGCACCAGCACCAACGACGGCACAACCGTCAAACGCACCGGCCCCTGAATCGGAGCGCCAACCCGCAGTAACACCCACATATAACCCGGGCAATGATTTAACCACCAAAGTCAAAGTGAGCCAACAACTCTACGATGGCTACGGGAACCCCATTGATGAGACGTACCAGTCCAACATCTACGATCAGGAAAGTATCAAGGTGATGTCGCATTTTGAGGTCCCGGTCGACTTGGTGGATGACATTCAAGCGGGTGATTACTTTAAGGTGGCATTACCTGATAACCTGATCACCAGTGATACGACCGTCCATGATCTAATCAATGAAGACCAGTTGGTGGGGGTGTATCAATTATCATCAGTAGCGACCGAGAAAGCATTTAAAGTGACCTTCAACGACTTTCTTGCTCGAAATTGGAAGTTCAGTGGGCTAAAAGGGGACATCGAAGTGCACGGTCTTGCGCAAATCGGTAATTTGGACGTGGCAACGAAAACCGGTGGCGTAACGAACATCGAAGTGCAGCCTCGGCCTAGTCGAGAGACGACCGGTGATGCTTACGTTGCCACACGGGAACCGATTGCTAAGCAGGGGTTCCAAGTGCCCGATTACGATGGCGGGCCAACGTGTGACGTCAACTGGATTCTCGATATCAACACCGATGCAATCGCGGAGGCGCTGGGTGGCGGAACCGCGACGCACGCAATGACCAACACCATGATCTACGATAACCTGACACTCGGCCAAACGGTGTCGACGCGCTCAACACCGCGGGTCATGGTGCCGATCTACTACCGGGATGCGGACGGGAAGGTGTTAAATACCTACGGCCCCCGCCTCGAAGTTAGCATCGGCGACGAGGTGACGGTGGCCCAAGTGGTTGCTGCTAACCACATCGCTGAGGCGGACGTGACGTTCAGTCAGTTCGGGAGTTACATCAAGCAACGGCTTGGGTCGTACGGGTATTTCAAACACACCAGTGATGGGAGTTTGTTTGACCAAGCCTACCAAGCGGGGCAGATCACTTTCGTTATGAATCTCGGTGACTTAGGCACCCCAACAGCAACCGGCAACCAACTTCACTTGGCTACCACAGCTGAGGCAACGCCTGAAGCCCAGATTCAAACCGATTTTCCAACCGGTGCGGCTGATCTGCAACAAACGTTAGCCGGCTATCAGAACCTGTTAGCTGCAACGGCGGGCTCTGGCATCGCTGGACTCCACGTAGAGTTCCTGATGCACGAACTCGCTGACGTGGACCAACAGTTGTCGAACACGGCAATTTTGGTTCATGATGGTCAAAGCAGCCCATCTAACAACTACAAGATCCTATATGACAGCACCAGCAGCCGCGTGGAACTCACGTTGGCCAAGGGCGTTATTCGGATCCAAAAGGCGGCTACGGCCGTTGATGACTCGGGTAACTATCCAGCATTAGCCGGGGTGGTATTTAACATCACCGACGCTAACAATCACGTGGTGGCGCAACTCGTCACGGACGCCAACGGTATCGCTGAGACCTCAGTCTTACGGAGTGGACACTATCTGATTCGAGAAATGCAGTCGGTGGCCGGTTACGACCCAGTGATGCTGGCGGATGTCGCCGGAACGCTGCTGGGTGACGGTCAGAGTTATTCAGTCACCATCGACCGTAAAGCCGATGATCACGGGATTCTCGTGAACGTCTTCAATAAAAAGACGCCCACCACGACGATTACCGTGACCAAGCAGTGGCAAAACGTGCCAACTGGTGTGCAGACGCCTGACATTGAGGCAACATTGTATGCGGGTGGTGAGTCTACCAACCAGACGATTACGCTAACGCCGCTGAACGGCTATACTGGACGCTTTACGAATTTAGCCATCACGGATGCGACTGGCAATGCCATTATTTATTCGGTTCACGAAACCACGCCAGTCGAGGGCTACACCGCTGAAAATAACGGGGTAGCGCAAGTCGTCAACGGTCACGCACTGCTGATCAACGACTACAACGTGCCAGTTGAACCACCAGTGAAGCCAACGACTGAGATCACGGTCGTTAAACAGTGGCGCAACGTTCCCGCTGACGTGGTGACGCCAAGCGTGACGGTGACCCTGTTGGCGAACCAGATGGCAACGAAGCAGTTAACGCTGACTAAGGCCAATGGGTACTTGGGTCAGTTTACGGATTTGGCGGTGACAACGGCTGACGATGAGCCAATCGTCTATACGGTCCAAGAAGCCCATGTTGATGGCTACACCGCTGAAAACGGCGGGTTTACACAGGTTGTTAACGGTCAGGCTACCATCGTGAACGATTACAACGTTCCCGAGGAACCTAAAGAACCGAAAACACCAAACGAACCTAAGGATCCTAAAACGCCGAACGAACCAAAGGAACCGAAAACCCCGAAGACGCCAAACGTGCCGGAGGAGCCCAACGTTCCCGAAGAACCAAAGACGCCAATCGTGCCTGACACCCCGGTGACGCCGGAAACTCCAACGACACCGGAGACGCCAGTTACGCCCAACGTTCCCGAGACGCCAACCACGCCGGAGGAACCAAGAACGCCTAACGTTCCAGAAACACCAATCACACCGGAAACACCGGTCATACCTACCGAACCAGAAACACCACACCTGCCTGACGTGCCATCACCATCAACAGTGCCCGAATCACCACTCAACACAACCAGTGAGCGTGAATGGTTCCCGGTACCAGCGACTAGTGAGGCCAAGCGAACGGTGCAACCCGCAGTGGCGACTGAGCTAGTCACTCAGTCAACGCTAACGCAGGCAGCCCCAGCACAATCTGCGGCAACCTTACCACAGACGAGCGACACCCAATCAGTTGTAGCGCTATTAGGCGGCCTATTACTGATGCTGGTCAGCTTAGCAGGTGCAGCCTGGTTGCGTCGGTCAACGTTATAGACGCACACAAAAAATCGCATGGCGGCCAAGTGGCAGTCACGCGGTTTTTTGGTAGTTGAGATAAAATAGTTTTAGTTTAAATCCAGTACCGACTAGGCCTCAGCCAACGCCTTAGCCGTCCGCACCATGTTGCAAACAAACCCGTACTCGTTATCAAACCAAGTAGCGGTCTTCACCACTTGGAAGTCGCCGTTGGTGGTTACTTCCGTCAGGGTTGGATCAAAGACGCCCCCGTGCGTGTCGCCGATGATGTCGGAGGACACGATGCTGTCTTCGTTCCAGCCAAACGATGGCGTGTTGGCGTGACCGTGGATGGCGGCGTTGACTTGGTCAGCGGTGACGCCCTTGGTGCCCAATACGGAAACCAGTTCGCACACCGAGCCGTCGATGACCGCTACCCGTTGCGCATGACCCTGTAAGTGCCCGTCCAGTTCGGGGATCACTAAGCCGATTGCCTTGGCTGCCCCGGTGGAATGAGGAATCGTGTTCGCCGAAGCGGTCCGGTTAGGGCGGAGCTTGCTGCCTTTAGGCCCATCTAAAATCATTTGCGAGCTGGTGAAGGCGTGGATCACCGTCATGGTGCCGACTTCCAAGCCGAAGGCCTGATTCAACGCGGCGGCCATTGGCGCTAACGCGTTGGTGGTGCAGGATCCCGCCGAGATGATTTGGTCGTCTGCCGTGATCGTATCGTGGTTCACGTTGTAGACGATGGTCTTCATTGGGCCAGCCGGGGCGGAGATCAGCACCTTCTTGGCACCAGCGTCCAAGTGGGCCTGTGATTTATCCGCCGAGGTGTAGAACCCGGTACATTCCAGCACGATTTCCACGCCGTTGGTGCCGACCCACGGGATGTCGCGAGCGTCGCGTTCGGCGTAGACCCGGTACGCGGTGCCGTCGATCACCAGCGAGTCCTCAGTCGCCGAAACGGCGTAGGGCACGGTGCCGTGCGTCGTATCGTATTTGAACAAATACGCCAACATGGATGGCGTTGTTAGGTCGTTGATGGCCACCACTTCGATTTCCGGATCGTTGAGTTCCAGGATCCGGCGCAACACTAGGCGGCCGATGCGGCCAAAACCGTTGATACCAACTTTTACCATTTTGATTTCCTCCTCCAAGTCAAAACCAAAGGGACATCAATCAATCCCCATTATACGGGCTGGCGCGGCGGTGACAATCAAGGCGACTTGGTTTGGCGGGAGTTGGGAAAATACCGTGCAACTGTTCGAAAATGGGGCAGTTTTGGAGTTTGATTTGATAGTCAAAATGCGCGATTGTGATTGCGAAAAATTAAACTGGGCGTAAAATTAAGGGTAGACACCACCGAAACACTCTAATTGACAGCGACCCAAAACCTGATAAACTAAACGTAGAAACTACATTTGTAAACGGAGGCCACATCGTGAGCGAAACGATTACTAAAAACATCCCCGAAATCACCCCAGCTGAGTGGGAATTAATGCGCATCGTCTGGACGAAGGGCGCCATCGTCAGCCGCGACCTGATCGACATGCTGCAGGCCAAGCGCGACTGGTCCGATTCCACGGTTAAGACGCTGTTACGCCGGCTGGTAAACAAGGGCCTACTCACCACCGAAAAAGAAGATCGGCGGTTTATCTACCGCGCCACCATCAGCGAGATCGATGCCATGGACGATAGCTCACAGCAGTTGTTCGACCACCTGTGTGCCATGAAGAAGGGCCAGACACTGTTGCACTTGGTGGATCACACCACGCTGACCCAAAGTGATATTGCGGCGTTGCAGGAACTGTTGGCGAAGAAGGCCGCCAGTGCGCCGGAGAGCGTTGAGTGTGACTGCTTGCCGAAGGGCTTTGGTGATGGGTGCGAGTGTTAATGGAACGATTATATAAATGAATGAGGTCACTGCTTTCGTAATTGGAAGCAGTGACTTTTTGATAGAAGTGGTTTTAGTTGTTCAATCGCTGAGAGTCACTTAGAATAGCTGTAGCAGCGAATTGATAGAAATGAGCGGAGGAAAGTGACATGTTAAGTGTGATGACATTCGTGAACTGGTTTCGGGTTAAGAGTAACGCCCAGATGCGACAGTACGACTTTGCGGACGAATTGACCCAGATGAAGGTCATGAAGTTGCTGTATTACGTGCAAGGCACTAATTTAGCGGTGTACGATCAAAAGGCGTTTCCCAATGATATTTTGGCGTGGAAGTACGGTCCGGCAATCCAAGAAGTCCATGATCGGTTTGCTGGCAAGCGGGAGATCGTCGGGACGATTACACCTGAAGACTTGGCGGATTATAAGACAATTGAGGCTAACTCAGACTTGGCTTCGGTGATGGACGCGGTTCAGACGGCTTTCGGTGATAAGTCAGCAATTGAGTTGATGAAGCAGACCCACGAAGAACGACCTTGGCGAGAAACGCCGCAGAGTGGTGTGATTGCGCCGGATTTGATGAAGGCATACTTTAAAGCGGAAGTGGTGAAGACGGATGAGTAGGCGTTTTTCGGTGGGGAAACCAACTGAACGGGTTGAAGAAATAGGTTTAAAAGTTAAAAATCCGAAAAATGATATGGCACCTATTTTTCTATAGGTTCTATATCATTTTTCGGATTTTTGCATTTAGCCCATTTTAAATTGCAGGATATACTGACAAAAATGATCTAACACCGCTAACCCCAACCAACTAATCGCACCGTCACGATTTCCTAATTTGGTCGAATAAACGTCACAAAAAGACCATTTCCTGTTCGCTTGAACCGCGCAGACTGCCATGACACACTAGAGCCATCAAAAGCAGGAAGTGATGAGTGTGACGGAGATACGGCAACTGGTTAATTGGTTTCGGGTCCACAATGAGGCACAAGTGCGACAGGATGGGGCAACGGAAAAGTTAACGTTGGAGCAGGTGATGGCGTTACTGTACTACGTGCAAGGGATGCATTTAGCGGTGTTTGATACCGTGGCGTTTGCGGATGACATTTTAGCTTGTGAGCGGGGTGTGGCGATTCAAACCGTGGCGACACAGTTTTACGGAGCGGCGGGGTTGATCGATGACCTTGATGAAGCCGTTGTCGCCGACCATGACGCGATCGAAGCTGATCCGCAACTGGCCGCTATCGTGCACACGGTTCAAGCTTTTGCGGATGGCCGGTCGATTATTAGACTGATTACGCGGATGAGTACCGAACGGCCTTGGATGGAGACGCCGCAGAATCAGGTGATCTTGCCGGGGTTGATGGCGGATTATTTTCGGAAGTTGATGCAGGTGATTGAGTAGGTGGTCGTAATGAAATAGAGTACTTTAGAATGCGATGACCGTTTAATAGTCATCGCTTTTTTTATTCCTATGAGCGTTAATAATTTTGATATCCTTCAGTTTTTTGAACATTAACCAACAAAAAAGGGTCGCCAATGGCAACCCCTTAACAGCCAACAGATGACTGCATGAATTTAATCATGTGAGTTCAACCATGTCGAACTCAACACCTGTTAATATTCAAAGAAATTACAGTGTACGCTAGGCAATAATACCAGTAGAAATTAATCTAACTCCGTACCCGATAACTTAAGTATAAAGCAAAAAAGTAGAAAGTCAATTTAAGACGACTTGAAAAATTAAAGTCACTCAAAAATACATACACCAAATTTAGAAGCGTATTGGCCCTTTGATGCAATACCTGTATACCGAGCCTTCCGAATCGTTTGGTAGATGGATGGTTTGCTTTGTGGCGTGTTTGTATAATTAAGTAGCAATGGTCTTGGAATAAAGTCAGCTATTTGTAGTCCTGCATCATTCTCTTGTTTTTGAATAAATTTGATGGTGTATAGGGATTTCTGTAATTCTAGTGCAGAGTAAATCATAGTACCGTTTGCTAAGATCTTATTGAACATTTTTCTTGTGCGTTGATCTTGCAAATCAGAACTCTGGTTTTTGCGTGATTCAAAGATAATGTTGCCATGACCGTTATGTTGCTTTAAAAAGATACAAAAATTTTCAATGATGCATTTTAAACATAGATAATATGCAGAGTATGAGTCACGTTCTACACTGTAATTCATAGATATGGACGTTTCGTTTTCGATTGCTCCGAGTACAGTCAATCTTTCATCATGAATTATATTACCAATTTCTTGAATAGCTAACCGCTTGTTTCTTCTATTCTGATGAAATGCTTGATACTCTGGGCGCTTTCTGACAATTTTTGTGTTATCGGATCGAATCTCCGCTTCATGCAAGATAATCGACTTAGCTTTTGGTATCGTATAGCCATCATTCGTGGCCCAAATGGTCGTTTTCAATATTCCCATTCGTTTTCTAACAGTATGAATTTGAGTATTGCTAATCACAACGCCGGCGATACAGTAACTCATTTGTTGCTTTGTTTTATCAAAAAACTTGCTTTCATCTAAGTACAAACTGTAGAACAAACAAATCACTCCTGATTTTTAAATAAGTATCTGTAAGATTTTATCATAATAGATTTGGTGTGTATACTACTGGAAAAATTCGGTTTGTCATTTGTTAGGTTGTTAATTTTTGAGTTCAGTAACAAGCGACTGCCGTTTATCCAAATACCGCACAGCCCCATCCGGATCAGAATAGGTCAATAACTGGGCAGCTTCCATCAACGAAAGCTGCTTTTTATCAACCAGTTGTTGCGTCACATCTGTGTAGTGGGAGAACTTCTTAAAGGGTTCAACTTGGTCTAATGGGCTAGGCGGAAAACTTGAACAACGAATATAAGCTAACCAGTCCGCTTCGGTGAGGTTAATTAAGTGATGACTGAGTAATAAATTGAGCTCTCTCAAACGACGCGCAACGGCTTGATATGGCATGGATGATAAGTTAGCAATGCGGACAACGGCTTCTTGTGCAGCCGATTCGTCGCGTTTTGACGGCTTTTTAACGTAGTTGTACCAAGCTAAGGTAACAGCTTCTTTCGGTAGCATAAGCGCTGCCGCAAAATGATCTGCTGCTCGTTCGCTATCAAAATGAGGCGATTGGGCAAGTTGTTTAGACTTAGAATTTTCAAAAAGATCGGAATCAATCCCTAAATGCCACAGTTCGTGAGCGGCGCTATAGTAGCGAGCCCGTAAACTCTGATGTGTATTGAGGGCGATGAACGATTGACCTTTATACCGAATTGACGCCCCAGCGTAGGTCGCATCATCGGCATCCTGATAAATCAGGCTTGCGTGTTCGGCTAGAATTTGTTCGATATCGGAGCCGATAAAAATATTGGAACTTAAATCAGAGACTAAAAAATCGCTCGCTAAATTTTCGGCAATCGTTTCACTAATGTAAGTGGCTTCTTTAGAATGTTCACTCATGGAGAGTCGCCTCCAAGTCTACACAATGCTGAATATCCCAAAGTAGTTGATCAAGTTGTTTTTGGGATGTGTCATTTGAAAGTTTCCCTCTTAAAACGACCTGGGGCTTGGTATCAGTAAATTGGTCGTCACCAAGTAGTTGTTCTAATGGCATTTGAGTGATTTTTGAAATGGCAATCAAGTACTTCGTTTGCAGTTTACGATTCTGGTTAAGAACTTGGCTTAAAAGGGCGGCAGACATATTGATCTGGTCAGCCAACCAGGTTTGAGTTTTATGATTATCTTTGAGCCAGGTCTGAATGAGCGTGAGGGTGATTTGCTTGTTCATGAGGATTCTCCTTTGTATAACAGTTGGTGATGTCTCAAGTTAATCATAGCATGCAGTGTAAATTTTTACATCTAATAAAGCTATTTTGTAAATATAGAAACTAAATAAAAAGAATGTCCGGGCCAACTCACCCAAACATTCAAACAATTGCTAATTACTGTTCCCGCGCCTTCCGCGACAACGCCAGAATCGTCGCGTTCACCTCGCGTTTCCGCCGATTATACTCGCTAACCATCCGTTCGCGGGGAATGCCCTCAACCAGGAGGTCCTGCAAGATCTGACTGCCAGCGTCTAACACATCATCGTCACGTACAAATTCATAAAAGATCCCGTTCGTGAGTAACTTCGGTTCGACGCGAACCCCCGCGCCAACGTGGAAGTGTTCCGGAACGGCCAACGTTACTGCATCGCCCTGCTGCTTGGTGGTGATTGCCATGACTGCTGCCTCCTAGTTTTCCTCAAATGTCACCACTATTATAGCGGGTTAGACCCCGGATAGCGATTAATTTGATTGAAAAAATCAACGAAAGTAGTAATTAGCTACATAACGAGGTATTTGGCTGAATTTGTCAAAATACCGCCCAGTTAACTCGCCCAATAAGTCGAATCGCGACAAGTGTGGTATCATCAAACTAAATCAATGCAACCGATTCCATTCACGAGGTGATCAACAATGTACATTGGTATCGACTTAGGCGGCACCAACATTAAACTGGGCTTGTTGGCGGATGATTTGAGCGTCATCGACCGCTTGAAAGTGCCAACTGAATCCGAAACGAACAGTGACACGGTGATGGCCAATTTGAGCTATGGCATCCAGCAACTGTTTATCACAAACCACATCAGCGCCAACGACGTCCAAACCATCGGCATCGGCGTTCCGGGCCAGATGGATATTCAAAAGGGACTGTCCATCTTCTCGCCCAACTTCAGCAACTGGGCCAACGTGCCAGTCGCCCAACTGATCGCCGATGAGTTCCAAACCCAAACCGTCATCGACAACGACGTGCGCGTCAACCTCTACGGCGAGTGGCAGTTCGGCGCCGGCCGCCGCAAGCAAGACGTCTTAATGGTCACCCTAGGCACCGGCTTCGGCGCAGCAGTCATCGCCGGGGGCAAAATGCAGTACGGCCGCTCCGACAGTGCCGGTGAAATGGGCCACATGAGCATGCACCACCACGGTCGCCCGTGCGCCTGTGGCAACAAGGGCTGCCTCGGCCGCTACGTGTCAGCAAGGGGCATGCTGTGGACGGTCAGAGACCACTTAGAAGCCGGTGAGACCACTATCATGACCGATTGGGTCAACGGTGATGTTAGCCAACTCACCGCCCACATGATCTCAAAAGCCTATGACGAAGGTGACCCACTAGCCAAACAAGTCATGCAAGAAACCGGTGAAGAGTTTGGCTACGGCCTCGCCAACGCCATCAACCTGTATAACCCAGAACGGATCATCGTTGGCGGCGGCGTTGCCCAAGCAGGGGAGCGGTTAATGGCCCCCGCCAGAGAAATCGTCGCCACCCATGCGTTGAAGACGGCGCGGGAAGCCTGCGATATCGTGATGGCTGATTTGGGGCCCTGGGCTGGGATGATTGGGGCTGGGGTGTATGCGAAGGTGAAGAGCGCGGAATAATAATTATAGTAAAAAATAATGCCTTGTAGCATTCGTTACATTTAAATGAATGCTACAGGGTATTATTTGTGTTTTAGATAATTCACACATGTGTGGAGGAATCTGACTTTGGTATTAGTCGTGCATTCTTTATTGAATCACTGTGAAATTTTGAATGAAAGTTATAACCATTTTTTATTGAATTGCTTATGCTGTTCAAACGTTTCATGCTGCTGTTAGCGTTAACCCAATTACGGTTTAGTTGCTTAGCTGAGAGTACTGAATTTAAATGTGGTGTTGAAAAGAGGCTAGCGTGTAAGGTTAAGTGTGTTTTTTGTAAACGAGTTGGTTGAAAAGCATAATCTGCATTTAAGTGTAATATCGAACCTTGTTGTTTATTAATGCTAGACCAAGTACTGTTTTTTTCGGAATTAGCAGTTTGTGATGCAGTCTTTTTATCATTAAAAGGTTCGTTATTTGCCCATTTAAACAGATTGTTTTGATATCCTGTTTGTAAACGTTGATTATTCTCGATTTGTGACAGTGTAGACGCCCCAATATCTAAACGATTCGCGAATTCTCGGACAGTTAAGCCTAATTTCTTTCTTAATTTAAGGATATCCGTAGGTTGCATGAATCCCTTTTGATTACGGTATGCTTCAAAATCTTTTTCGACATTTTCCATGGGGTGTTCAAAGTCTCCCCAAAGTTCACCGTCTGAATCCTCCCAATAATGGTGTTGTACTTGTAAATCTGAAAGATCTTTAACCGTAACGGTTTCAGTAATATATTTTTCGGTATATAAATCATTCGTTTCAGTCTCTGGATTATAAAATGTTTTTTTAGTAGTCATATTAAAGGTCTCCATTCAAAAAGTGATTCTATCGGAAGGGAAAGGTCATTGGGAATGCTGCTTGATGTAATGAAATCCAAAATACAGTATGATCTGGCTTATCTTTAAATTTTAAGTAACATTGAATTCCAGATATTGTTAAACCAAATATCCAAACTTCTCCTGGTCTAGGGGGCTGATGGTTATCCAATTCAGGACCAGATACGTAGTTTTGATAAGTGAGCTTTGTATAAATTTCATCAAGCACACTAGTTTCAGTGAACCCAATTAGTGAAAGTGTGATTAGATTGATTCGACGAGAACTCAGTCGCCACAGCTTACGTCGATTTTTGATACTAACGAGAATTGCTTCAACATCCGATTGATTAGTCACGAGGTTCACGTCCAGATTAGATTTGTGTTGCGCCAATCACATTAAATTTGTGTTGTTTGAATCACATAGTATAGTAGCATATTTGTTTTTCAGGGAAAACAAATATGCTTAGATATTTCAAAAAATAATAGAGAATTCCAATATGATCGTCTTTTTGTTAGTTACGTTGTGGCACCTGACGTTGATTCAATTAAAATCAGTTTGGTTGCTATTTGTCGGTTATTTGAAGTAGTCATTTTTTCATCAATTGGGTGCATGTGTTCAAGCTGTTGATAAATATTCGAGAACAATGTTTAAACTAAGTGAATGCGAGATTCCAAAAAAGCCAATCAAATAAGGTCTGTAACCACTGATAATTCAGATACTAGCGGCTACAGACCTTGTTATAGTGTGATGACTATTGTCAATATCTAGTTGTAGTCAGAAAGTACGTTGCGAAACAGCTTATAAAATTGAGAAGATAACCGCAAGTGCTAAATCACAGACACGTGTCCCAAACAACATAATAAATACTCAACTATCAGGACGTAATCCCGGAAAGTAATGGACTAAGATGTAATAGTGCTCATCACGTCATTAAATGGCGTATTAATACTCGGTAAGTATGGGATTAAAAAACTACCCACATTCGTTAAAGCAGTTTGAACCAAAAACTTATCAATAGACAAATCGTCAGTTACCTTAAGTAATCAATAGGCCCAACAATTACCAGTAGCCATACTAACTATTACCACGCGAGAAACATTACGACAACTATTGTCGCAAAGATTTTACATAGCGCAATAACAGTCACCAAACTAACCCTCCAAAATAGTGCAACGCAATCAACAACACAAACTACCAAAACGCACCAACCAAAAACTTCCCCAAAACATTAGATACACAACCTCTACACTACCTCAATTATAAAGAATTAATTAAGTTTCTTCCTATTAAATTAACCCTATATCCGACCACATACTTCCGCCACCATCACGCCCCATTGACGTTCCAATTCTCGAAAAGATTGCCTTGCGGACTTGACGACAACCCAATTAAATGGAAAGATAAGTGGTGAAATTATTATATTTTGTAAAGGAGGCTGGTGCTTCGTGTGAGAAGTGCCAGTTTAGGGAAGTGAGCAGTATGAGTGATCAAAACAAAGATGTAAACACGCATCAACATCATCATAAGCACCATCATCGCCACCGCGGACTTAAGCGGTTCCGCAATGTTATTATCGGTATCTTAGTTATCCTAGCTGTAGGGGCTGCAGGATACTCAGCATACGCTTGGCACAAACTGTCAGAAACCTCTAAGGTCATCTACAAGAGCGCCGGCGCACCCAAGCTGCGGAAGGCTAGCACCGTGATCGATAAGACCAAGCCGGTGTCAATTTTGCTGTTGGGGACTGATACGGGTTCGTTGGGCCGGACTTACAAAGGTCGGACCGATACGATTATTGTAATGACAATTAATCCTAAGACCAAAAAAACGGTGATGATGAGCCTTCCACGTGATATGAAGGTCGATTTACCTGATTACGCGAAATACTCACCAGCCAAAATTAATGCGGCATATACGTATGGTGGGACTAAGGAAACGATTAGTACCATTCAAAAATACCTCAACATTCCAATTGACTACTACTTGATGATCAACATGGGTGGTTTGAAGAAGGCTATCAACAAAGTTGGCGGCGTGGATGTTGTTTCACCATTGTCATTTACTTACGAGGGTAAGACGTTCAAGAAGAATCAGAAGTATCACTTGAATGGGACAGATGCCTTGAAGTTCTCACGGATGCGTTACGATGATCCAAGAGGGGACTATGGACGGCAAGAACGGCAACGGTTGATTATCTCAGCATTGCTGAAGAAGTCGATTTCATACAAGACGGTTTTGAATAATGACTTCTTGATGGCGATTTCGGATGAGATGCAAACCGACTTAACTCGGAGCCAAATGGTTAGTTTAGCGCTTCATTATCGAGATGCCGGTAAGAATGTGAAATCTGACCACGCACAAGGAACAGGCGAGATGCTTGGTGGTCAAGCGTTTGAAGTTGTTTCGGCAACAGAACGGGCACGGGTATCGAATGTATTACGTGCTAACTTAGGCTTAAAGCAAGTTAACTACTAGGTGATAGAATACTGACAGGCTACAGTAATGTAGCTGTCAGTATTTTTTTATGGCAAAAAATTGAAAAAATAGAGACCGATAACACCTTTTCGGGGTAGTGCTGGATGGTATAATTAGAGTAAAATATCTGTCATGTTATCTCACTGAACGTAAAAAAATATCACAAGCCTATGTATCATTTAGGTTAAAATTTTAAGATTGCCTTGCGTTTTTGTTAAATCTGATAAATAATGGCTAATGATATTGTCATATTTTAAAATCAATGTTCGGAGGATCAACATGGATACCACCTTAGATTTACGCCAAATGTTTGGCATCTTACGCAAACATATTTGGTTCATTATTATTAGCACAATCGGATTTGCAATTATCGCCTTTGGTGTTGCGGAATTTGCGATGACTCCGAAGTACACGGCAACGACTCAAATCTTGGTTAACAAGAAGACTTCAAACGAGGGTCTTGAATATCAAAATCAGCAAGCCGACGTTCAGATGATTAGTACATACAAAGACATCATTACTAATCAGGTTGTTTTGAAGCAAGTTAAACATAATCTTGCGCATCCTGAGAAGGTTGTTCGGAAAGCCACTAAGGCGGTTTATCGGACTAATGCTTTAACGGGTAAGAAACAGTTAGTGAGAGCTGCGCGACCGGCTGTTATTAAAACCACTGGAAAAGCATACAAAATTACCGTTGAAGATCTTCAGAATGCTATTTCTGTTTCTAATCAGCAAAATTCACAGGTTTTTGCATTAGCAGTTGAGAGTACAAATCCTGAAGAAGCGGCAGCAATTGCTAATCAAGTTGCTTATGTATTTAAGTCTAAGATTAAATCGATGATGAGTGTTAACAATGTTACTATCGTTTCCAAAGCGGTAGCCGATAATCAAAAGACGTCACCAAACACAAAGCTAATTACTTTGGCAGGACTAGTACTGGGTATCTTAATTGGAATGGGTTATGCTTTCATAAAAGAATTAACAGATACCACCGTTAAGGATGATGAATTCTTAACAACGCTTGGGTTAACGAATTTAGGCCATATTGCAACTATCAAGATGCGTAGCACTAAATTAGCAGTTAAACCAAGTTCACAGCAGTCATCGAATAGGAATAAACGAGTTCGGGTATAGGGAGGATCATCATGGCGTTATTTCGCAAAAAGAAAAAATTATCAACAGATACAATTGATAACGGGGTGAAACTGATCACGGCAGTGGAACCTAAAAACGTGGTGGCTGAACAATTCCGGACAGTTCGGACAAACATTGATTTTTCATCCATTGATCGTGAATTGAAGACAGTACTGTTTACATCATCAGATGTTAGTGAAGGAAAGTCGACTGTGTCTGCCAATACGGCAGTTACGTGGGCTCAGCAGGGTAAGAAGGTACTTTTTGTAGATGCTGATATGCGTCGCTCAACGTTGCACACAACCTTTGGTGTTACGAATACTCAAGGTTTATCAACGATTCTTGCAAATAATGAAGATTATCATGGAATTGCTGTGAATAGTGTTGTGGATAACTTAACGGTTATTACCAGCGGTCCGGTTCCTCCTAATCCGGCTGAATTATTAAATTCTAATCGGATGAAGAATTTTCTTCAAACCGTTCAGAGTGAATATGATATGGTCATTCTTGATGTACCACCTCTGCTTTCGGTTACGGATACCCAGATTTTATCAGCTGAAGTTGATGGCGTTATTTTAATCGTAAGACAGGGTGTTGCACAACGAGCCTCAGTTCAAAGAGCTGTAGAATTGTTGGAAATGGTTCATGCTAATCTACTTGGTTATGTTCTAAATGATGTTGCACCGAAGAATGGCTATGGTTATGGCTATGGTTATGGTTATGGTTACGAAAAATAATCAGAGAGGATGATTAGATGATTGATTTACACTGCCATCTATTGCCCGGTGTGGACGATGGTTCCGCCAATCTAGATATATCGTTAAGATTAGCTCAAGAAGCCGTCGAAAACGGGATAACACATGCGTTATTAACGCCGCACCATATGAATGGTGTGTTTATAAATCATCGATCGGATGTAGTCGCTCGAACCGAAGATTTTCAAGAGCAATTGAAACAACATGGAATTGAGTTAACAGTATTTCCGGGGCAAGAAGTACGAATCAACGGTGATTTGCTAACGGCGCTAGATAGTAATGACGTTTTGTTTGCAGATGAATCTGGTCAATACCTAATGTTGGAATTTCCAGATGATGATGTGCCAGCGTATACAACGGATATGATTTACCAATTGCAACAGCGTGGAATTGTACCCGTGATAGTCCACCCAGAGCGTAACACGAAGATAATGAAACATCCAGAATTATTGTTTGAGCTATTAGAAAAAGGATGCTTATCTCAGATAACAGCAAGTAGTTACGTTGGAACTTTTGGTGATAAAGTTCAGGTATTTAGCCGACAGTTAATAGCTGCTGGACAGGGATATTTGTTTGCTTCAGATGCGCATAATCTACCAGGTAGAAAGTATGAAATGCGAGAAGCGTTTGAAAAATTAAGAATGGAATTTGGCAATGAAGTAGCCAATCAATTTGAAGAAAATGCGAAAGCGATTATTAATGGGGACGCTGTTTTAACGCATCAAATTGAACCGTTAAAATTTAAAAAGAAAAAGCGATTTGGGTTATTTTAAGATGAGGGGGAAGATAAAGGAGGGCGTTCTGTTGATGGAAGCTGAAAAACATGTTAAGTATGATGTAGAAAACACTGATGAAATTCAAATGATAAATTCAAGACAACGTAGGTATTTATTCACAAAAAGATGTATTGATATTGTTGTAGCGGTAATAGCTTTGGTTTGCCTTAGTCCAATTTTCTTGTTTGTCTGGATTATGAATGTGTGTGATAAATCAAGTCATGGTCCTCTGCTATATGCGCAGATGAGAATGGGATATCACGGTGAACAATTTAAAATGTACAAGTTTCGATCTATGGTTGTAAATGCCGATGAAAAATTGCATGCGGATCCAGTTTTATACGCCGAATATTTAGCTAATAATTATAAACTAAAACCAGAAAATGACCCTCGAATTACAAGAATTGGACAGATTCTTCGGAAAACCTCTATTGATGAAATTCCTCAATTCATTAATATCTTAAAAGGTGATATGAGTCTTGTCGGACCACGTCCAGTGGTTAAAGAGGAACTCGTTGAATACGATGAAAAAAAGTTGTTGTCAGTGAAGCCTGGTGCTATGGGACTTTGGCAAGCAAGTGGGCGAAGTCAAATTGGTTATCCTGAACGTGCTCAGATAGAAATGAACTACATTGACCATTTAAGTCTTAAGTTTGATATTCAAATAATGTGGAAAAACGTTGTTAAAGTTTTCAGTGGAAAGGGTGCTTATTAATTAATATTAAAGTATTAGTTGCAACCCATAAAAAAGCACAAATGCCAAATGCGTCAATGTATTTTCCCATATTAGTGGGTGCTAAAAAAAATTGGAATAAAGATATTGAGTATCAGCGAGATGATGTCGGACCTAATATTTCGGAAAAAAACCCCAATTTTAATGAATTAACGGCAATTTATTGGGCGTGGAAGAATGTAACAAATGTTGATGCTTTGGGACTAGTACATTACAGACGCTTTTTTTTCGGATCTAGTGGGAAGACCTTAAGAGATGTTTTAACTCAAAAAGATGCTGAGCGATATTTAAAGGATTTCGATGTGTTATTACCGCGTAAACGAAAGTATTACATTGAATCAAATTATTCGCATTATATCCATGCACATCACAAGGAACCCTTAGATGAAACTAGGCGAATTATTGAGCAAGTATTTCCGGAATATGTTGCTAGTTTTGATAAAGTGATGTCAAAAAGAAGTGCCCATATGTTTAATATGTTCATAATGAAAAAAGAATTGTTTGATAACTACGCTGAGTGGCTGTTTAGTATATTAAACCGACTTGAAAGTAAAGTAGATATATCAAAGTATGATACTCAAGAGGCTAGGGTTTTTGGATATATCTCAGAGCTTTTAATGGATGTTTGGATAGATACCAATCAGATTAAATATAAGGAATTACGTTGGAATTTAATGGGAAAGAGCCATCTTTTAAAAAAAGCCAGTTATTTTCTACTTAGAAAATTTGGTATTGGGAAAAAGCAAACGCACTTTTAATCTATTAAAAGTGCGTTTCTGTGTACAATATAGAATGTTGATAGGTGATTTGATGAAAGATTTAGAACAACGACAGAAGTTACACATGGTAGAAAAAGAAATTATTGTGTATTTTTTAAGTGTATGTAAAAAATTAGAATTGTCGTATACAATGCTCGGAGGTACTTTTTTGGGAGCGGTCCGACACAAAGGTTTTATTCCTTGGGATGATGATGTAGATTTTGGCTTACAGCGAAATGATTATGAAAAATTGGTGACGTATTTAATTGATCATCCGAATGAAATTTTTCCATTTAAAAATTTTCTTAATTCAGACATAAAAACGTATTTTTCTAGAATTGAGAGTAAAAAAGCAATAATTATTGATACATCAGCAAACAAAACTGATAAACGAAATGCGTGGATTGATATTTTTCCGTTAGATGGTATGCCAAATGAAAAACTAAGTAGACAAATGCACGAAATTAATTTATTGCGACTACGCATGCTTTTACAGTATTCACAATTTTCCAAAATTGTGAATACGAGTTTGACGGAGCGTCCTTTAATTGAAAAAATATTAATTAATTTTGGTAAATTAATTAAACCAGAACGTTTTCTTAATAAAGACCACTTAACAAGAAAATTGGATTATTCGTTGAAAAAGTATGATGTAGAGAAATCTAAAAATTTGGTTAATTTTATGGGAGCATATAAATTTAAAGAAATGTTTCCAAAAAGTGTGTATGAAGATTTACAAGAATATCAGTTTGAGGATATAAAGTTACTTGGGCCAGTAGCTGCTGATAAATATTTATCAAGTCTATATGGTAATAACTATATGCAACCACCGTCGGATATGGTAAAAAATAAACATTTCACTAAAATCGTTATTAATAAATAATGAATACAAGCTGAGTTACTAAGGAGAGTTTTATTTGAAAAAAATACTAGTTTTTACGAGAAGTTTAGAACGTGATGTTGGAATTTCTAAATGGATTGTTGAATATTACTCAGCACTCTCCAAGTATGGGGATGTGGAAATTACTTTGATGCTAGAAAGCGGAAAAACTGATTATTCAAAAAGTGAACTTAATAAATTACCTTTCTCGGTGGTGAAAATGATTCATATTAAAAGTCATCCAATAAAATCTATTTTACAGTGGTTTGCTCTTCTGAAACAAAGCAATGACATTGATTGGTTTCATTTTCACACAGATAATTTCATAAATTTTATACCTTATGTTGTGTTGAGTAAAATTCATACTAAGGTAATAATTCAATCTCATAATGCAGATAAGAAAGCCATTCATCAACACTTCATAAAAAAAGTTTTGCATCTAATTGGTAAACATGTTGTGAGACGTTCTAATTTCATTCGATTTGCGGTTTCGGATCTTGCGGCTAAATGGCTGTTCAAAGATCAAGATTATATTCAGATTAATAACGGGGTAGATTTAGATAAATTTAAATTTTCAGAAAGCACACGGAATAATTTATTAAATAGGTACCATTTAACAGAACGCACGGTTTATGGTCATGTAGGCCGGTTTGATTTACAAAAAAATCATAACAAATTAATTGAAATATTTAATGATATATATCTAAAGGACAATAATGCCGTATTACTATTAATTGGAAAAGGTCCATTAGAACAGCAGATAAAACAAAAAGTTATTGACTTAGGATTAGAGAAAGCTGTTATTTTTAAGGGAATGAGAACAGATGTTGCTGATTTACTGAATATCATTGATGTGATGATATTTCCCTCTTTGTATGAAGGGTTACCATTATCTCTTGTTGAAGCTCAAGCAAATGGAGTGCAAGTGTTTTATTCAGATACAATTACTAAAACGGTTGATTTATTAAATAATACGAGAGCATTTAATAATAATATTCGATCAGAGAAAATTGCGTCTCAAATAATGTCAACTAAGGTTCCGTCTATCACTGATAGAAGGTCATCGTTTCAAGTAGTTAAAAAGATGGGTTTTGATAAAAAAGACGTGGTGGCTTTTTTACATGATTATTATTTTTCGAGAATATGAGGTAGTCGTATGAATAAAGAAATTAGGGTTGACTGTGTAGTAGTCACCTATAATAAATTGGATTTATTGAAAGAATGTATTACTGCAATAAGAAACCAAAATTATAATATTACTAATATTTTTATCGTTGATAATAATTCTAGTGATGGGACAGTTGCATTTTTAAATAGTATAAACGATGATAGAATCAGAATTATTCAATTGTCGTCAAATATAGGCGGAGCCGGGGGATTTAATCAAGGATTACGAAACTTTATACTGAATAGTGACTCAGACTATGTATGGGTAATGGACGATGATACTATACCGGAAGTCGATAGTTTGGAGAAGCTAGTACAAGGTATAAAAAAAGTTCAAAAAGTAGGATTTGTTTCAAGCAATGTACGATGGATTGATGGACAATCTGCGGTTATGAATGTTCCTAAGCCAATGAAACATTGGGCTGAATTCGCTGAGCAAGGACTAATACAAGTTGAGACAACGTCCTTTGTGTCAGTTTTGTTTTCTCGTGAGGCTATATCAGAAATCGGATTACCAATTACTGCTTATTTTATTTGGGGTGATGATGTTGAATATACTTTACGGATCACACGTAACGGATTTAATAATTACTTTGTTTCAGATTCAAAAGTTATTCATAAAATGAAACAAAATGTGGGGACAGATATTTTCCAAGAGAGTGATTCAAATCGTATAAAAAGATATCGTTATGCCAATCGGAATGCAATATTTACGCAGAAGGAATTATGTGGAACTAAAAGCTTGCTAAAAGAAATTATGAGACAAATATACGTCTTATTTAAAATTATTATTAAAGGTAGAAAACACAAAGGCTTAAAGTTTTGGGTTAGTTTTAGAGGAACTATTGAAGGAATATTTTTTAACCCACGAGTTGAGAAATTATAAAGAAGCTTGTTTTGAAGAGGCGTTTCAAAAATATATTAAGGAGTTTGATAATTGACTTATTTAGTAGTTACGTTGATTCTGTTATTTCTATGTGCATATTATTTAAGTAATAGGGAACTTTTTTCTCCATCTGTGCTGTTTAGTGGGTCATTTTTAATACTGGCATTGTTTGCATGGATTAATGTCAAAAAGTGGTCGTTAAATTTAGCCGGTGCTACTTATTTAGTAGTTGCAGGATCCGTTTTGGAATTTATCGTTGTATCATACATAACGTCCTTTATTTGTAAAAATGTATTGGTATCATCTAATCAGATGAATACTGATATGAATTATATTAATGAAATTTCACCATATAGTGTGCAGAAATGGAATTTACGGATAATGATGGTTGTTATTATACAACTTATTTTTGTAGTAAGTATTAGTAAAGGAGTAATGAGTGCAACAGGAAGTGGAAGTTTATCTCAAGCAGTTGGAATATTAAATACAACCAATATGCCCGCATATACGGGGATGAAAATTCAACTTCCATGGACTATAAATTGGTTTTCGCGATTTAATTTTGCTTGTGGAATTTTTTTTGGCTATCATTTTGTTAGAAATATTACGTTCTATCGAAAATTTAATTGGTTATTATTCACATCGTTAGTTCTAGGCTTAATAACATCCTTGCTAGGTGGATCACGAGGCAAAGCGGTTTTTGTGATTATTGCTTTACTAGTGTATTATTATTTCTTTTCAAAGCAAAAAAGTGGATGGATTTCAACAAATAATATTCGATATTTTTTGTTTGCTTTAATTGGACTGCTCGTTGTACTTTCAATTTTCCAGTGGCTTGCAATTTTATTGGGTCGAAATAGTCAAACTGATCCGATGCAGTATATATATATATATATTGGGGCAGAAATCAAAAATTTGGATACATTTATCAGAAACACTGATTTTCCAGTAAAAACAGGTATTTTTGGCGCTCAAACTTTTTTTAATCAAATTCCGACATTGGAAAAAATAACAGGAACTTCTTTTGCACAATACCAATTATATTTACCTTTTCATAATGTTAATGGTTATGGATTGGGAAATGTGTATACAACGCTTTACCCATGGCTCTATGATTTTGGTTATTTAGGTGTAGTAGTGATGACATTTATAATGAGTATTAGTACACAATTAGTATATTCAGTTGCAAGGGTTGTAACAACTCGTAAAAGTAGCTCGTTTAGTATATTGATTTATGGATATCTTGCAAGTTTTGTAGCACTTGCGTTTTTTTCAAATAAATTTTTTGAGAATATAAACACGAATTTAATATATTACTGTATATTCTGGTTAATTTTAAGTAAATTATTTTTTCAAAGTGGTAAAGTTAATACCTTAAAGTAGAATTCTTAAAGGAGAATATAATTATGAAATTTTTGGTTGTTGGTGCCGGAATTTTTGGTGCGGTTTTTGCAAATGAAGCAGCTAAGAGAGGCTATTCTGTAACAGTAATTGAGAAGCGAGAGCATATTGCTGGTAATATCTACACTAAAAGTATTAATAACATTCAGGTACACCAATATGGCGCACATATTTTCCACACTAGTAATAAAAAAGTATGGGATTACATTAATCAATTTGCTGAATTTAATCGATATACCAACAGTCCGGTTGCAAATTATAATGGTGAAATTTACAATATGCCATTTAATATGAATACTTTTAATAAAATGTGGGGTGTTGTAACCCCTGCAGAAGCTGAAGCAAAGATTAATGAGCAACGGCAAGAAATGGCCGGTAAAGAACCAGAAAATTTGGAAGAACAGGCTATTTCCCTGATTGGTAGAGATATTTATGAAAAATTAGTTAAGGGATATACCGAAAAGCAATGGGGACAAAAAGCTACAGACCTGCCGGCATTTATTATTCGTAGACTGCCTGTACGATTGACGTATGACAATAACTACTTTAATGATACCTATCAAGGTATCCCAATCGGCGGATATACTCAAATTATTGAAAAAATGCTTGATCATAAGCTAATCACGGTTCAGACGGAAACGGATTTCTTTGAAAACAAAGAAAAGTATTTGAACGATTATGATAAGGTCATTTTTACAGGTATGATTGATCAGTTCTTTGACTATCAATTAGGCGAGTTAGAGTATCGAAGTCTAAGATTTGAAACGGAAGAGTTAGACATTGATAACTATCAGGGAAATGCGGTTGTCAATTATACGGATGCAAAAACGCCGTATACACGAATTATTGAACATAAACATTTTGAATTTGGGAAAGGTGACAAAAACAAGACAGTCATCACCCGGGAGTACCCTAAGGACTGGAAGCGCGGAGATGAGCCTTATTATCCAATTAATAATGCTAAAAACGATGCACTTTACAAAGAATACCGAAACTTAGCGGCATCGGAACCAAAAGTTATTTTTGGTGGTCGGTTGGGACAATACCGTTATTACAATATGGATCAAACAGTAATGGCGGCCTTAAAAGTTGTTAACAAGGAATTTGGAGATTAGTTTTAATGAAAGTTATTAAGAATTACCTGTATAACGCCTCCTATCAAGTGTTTATTTTATTGGTACCCTTGATTACAACGCCGTATTTAGCACGTGTACTCGGTCCAACAGGTGTTGGGATTAATTCTTATACGAACTCGGTTATTCAGTACTTTATTTTGTTTGGTAGTGTTGGCGTTAATTTATATGGTAATCGCCAGATTGCGTTTGTTCGGGATGATCAACGTAAGTTAACACAGACTTTTTACGAAATATTCTCAATGCGTGTTATCACAATTGTGGGAGCATACATTGCCTTCATGTTTTTTTTGATGTTTACAACTAAATATCATGCGTTCTATTTTGCACAATCACTATCTATAGTTGCGGCGGCATTTGATATTTCGTGGTTTTTTATGGGAGTCGAAAACTTTGCTGTCACAGTTTTGCGGAACTTTATCGTAAAGATAGTTACATTGGCTAGCATTTTTATATTCGTTAAATCGTATTCAGATTTATTTAACTATATATTAATTCTATCCTTATCATTATTGATTGGTAATATAACACTTTTTCCAAGTTTAAAACGGTATGTACTGAGACCGGATATTAAAGCGTTACACATTATGAGGCACTTAGCACCTTCGATTGTGCTATTCGTACCACAAATAGCTACTCAGATTTACTTAGTGCTCAATAAAACAATGCTGGGATCGATGATTTCAGTACAGGCTTCGGGTTATTTTGATCAGTCGGATAAAATGATTAAAATGGTTTTGGCTATCGTGACGGCAACTGGTACAGTCATGCTACCTCATGTTGCAAATGCATTTGCTCACGGAGAGCATGAGCAAACGAAACAATTCTTGTATCGTAGTTTTTCGTTTGTTACAGCATTATCAGTTCCAATGACATTTGGGTTGATGGCAATTGCACCTAAATTTGTCCCTCTGTTCTTTACAAATCGGTTTTTGAGTGTGATACCAATCATGATGATTGAATCGTTTGTAATATTGTTAATTGCTTGGAGCAACGCTATTGGAACACAATATTTGTTACCAACAAAACA
Organism: Secundilactobacillus muriivasis; assembly: GCF_054785195.1. Taxonomy (NCBI): domain Bacteria; kingdom Bacillati; phylum Bacillota; class Bacilli; order Lactobacillales; family Lactobacillaceae; genus Secundilactobacillus; species Secundilactobacillus muriivasis. The sequence goes on from NZ_BAABMI010000018.1 coordinate 90,182, forward strand.
AACGAAGGCCTATACGATTTCGGTCGTTGTTGGCGCAATTGTTAACTTAGTAATGAATATTCCATTAATATTGTTATTTGGAGCTGTGGGGGCGGCTATTGCTACGGTGTTGTCTGAGGCTTCAGTCACGATTTATCAATTGATTGCGGTAAAAAAGCAAATTATCAGTTACTGTTTACCGATACTGTGAAATATATTCTTGCGGGAATAGTGATGTTTTGGATAGTTGTGTATATTGATGGTAAATTACCAAGCACGTGGTTGATGTTAGTCATTGAGGTATCAATTGGTATTCTGGCATATTTAATGATTTTAATTATATTTAGAGTTCAATTAATTAAAGATGCAAAATCTTTACTGAGAAGACACTAAGTATTGAATGGTATTAGAGGTGAATTTTAAATGAAAGTACGTAAAGCTGTAATTCCAGCTGCAGGTCTTGGAACACGATTCCTGCCAGCGACTAAAGCAATGGCTAAGGAAATGTTGCCAATTGTAGACAAACCTACCATTCAGTTTATTGTCGAGGAAGCACACGAGAGTGGTATTGAAGACATTCTAATCATCGAAGGTAAATCAAAACGATCCATTGAAGATCATTTTGACTCGGTGCCTGGTTTGGAGCAAAATCTGGCTGCAAAGGGTAAGGATAAATTACTCGATGTAGTTAAGCAAACTACTGATGCAGGTGTTAATATCTTCTATATTCGGCAGCCATATCCAAATGGACTGGGTGACGCGATTAGTTATGCTAAGTCATTCACTGCAGATGAACCATTTGTAGTTATGCTTGGGGATGACTTGATGCATGATGAGGTACCTTTATCTAAGCAGCTAATTGATGAGTATGAAAAGACACATTCATCAATCTTAGCAGTTAAGAAGGTACCGCACGAAGAAGTTTCCGCATATGGTGTCATTGATCCTGATGGTGAAGTTTCAGATGGTTTATTTAATGTGCGGAAGTTCGTTGAAAAGCCGGCAGTTGAAGATGCACCTAGTGATTTAGCAATCATCGGTCGTTATCTGTTAACTCCCGAAATCTTTGATGTGTTAGCCAAACAGAAACCTGGTAAGGGTGGCGAGATTCAGTTAACGGATGCCATTGATACTTTGAATCAAACTCAACGTGTATTTGCTCATGAATTTAAGGGTGAACGGTACGATGTTGGTAATAAGCTTGGGTACGTGATGACTAATATTGAATATGGGCTTACTCATCCGGAAATCAAAGATGAGTTGAAACAGTATATTTTAGATACAGCTGAACGAATCAAACAGAATAAGTAAATTATGGAAGTAATCGATGAAGTTAAGTTGATTACTTTTTTACATAAAACCTAACTTTGCTGAGGGCAGCCAGAAGTATTTGGCATTTCTTGCACAAACCATCTCCGGTGATCTGAGTGGCTTGCACATTGCGGTGGACGCTGCGAATGGGGCAACTAGTCAGTTGGTTACCAAGTTGTATGCGGATCTGAACGCTGACTTTGCCACGATGGCGACGACGCCTAATGGGTTGAACATTAACGACCAAGTGGGCTCGACGCATCCAGAGCAGTTACAGAAGTTTACGGTGGCTGAGGGTGCCCAAATCGGCATTGCATTTGACGGTGATGGTGACCGCTGTATCACGGTGGATGAGACTGGCAACGTGGTGAACGGTGACAAGATCATGTACATTTGTGGCAAATATATGGCGGAACACGGGCGGTTGAAGCACGATACGATCGTGACGACTGTCATGAGTAATCTGGGGATGTATAAGGCCATGGAAGCGCATGGGATGACTAGTGTGAAGACCAAGGTCGGTGACCGGTACGTGGTGGAACGGATGCTGGCTGACGGGGATAACCTGGGTGGCGAACAGTCTGGTCACATCATCTTCTTGGATCACAACACTACTGGTGACGGTTTGCTGACGAGCTTACAGTTGTTGGCGATCATGAAGGCGACTGGCAAGTCATTGTCCGAACTCGCTGCTGACGTGCAGGACTACCCACAACAGTTGGTCAACGTGAAGGTGGCTGACAAGCAGGCTGCTTTAGCTAACGAAGCCATTCAGGCCAAGATTGCCGAAGTCGAAGCTGAAATGGCCGGCGACGGGCGCGTTTTGGTGCGGCCTAGCGGGACAGAACCCTTGCTGCGGGTGATGGCGGAGGCGCCTACTCGGGAACTTTGTGAGGGGTATGTTGGACGGATTGTTGATGTGGTGAAGCGTGAGGTTGGGGTGGCGTAAGTCTATCTCGATGTAGTCGGTTTTAATCGATTTGATTGTTGCTTATTACTAAGGCAATGAGAAAATGATACCCCGAAACTTCAAAACGATACTGGAAATTAGCGTTTTCTCAACTATGCTTGCGGCTTGGCCGGTTCTTTTGATTAGGCTTAAGCAGATCTGTTCCACGCCAACCATTCTTAATGCGGTATTCAATCGCATTGACCGAAACATTAGCAATTTTGGCAATTTCAGCAATTGTTAAGGCTGGATGGTTGGGCCCCACATCGTGCTTCAGCCGAGGTCGCTTGGCTGGCTGGAGCAGGTCGACGCCAGTTTCGCCTTGTTTGAGTCGTTGTAAAACGGCGGCGACTGAAATACCAGCTTTTCGAGCAATTTCGGTCGGGGAAAGCAACTGGCCATGGCCGACATCGTAGCGTCTCAGTTGTTTTAAATTCGGTTGGAGTAATTTCGCTCCTGACATCTGATATTTGCGAATTCGGGTATCAATCGTGTTTCGTGATAAACCGGTCAAATTACTGATTTCATCGATGGTCATGGGCGGATGATTTGGCCCCACGTCAAAGCGATGGTTGCGTGAAATTTTGGTGTTTGTTCGTGTGTAGGTCTTTTCCAGCAACCGTTCGCCCGTCAGATGGTGATCGAGGATGCGGCCGCTAATTGTTTTGCGGTTGATTCCGGTGAAGTTGCTGATCTGGGTAATCGTCATCGGTGGGTGATTTGGACCCACGTCATAAACTTTTTCCTGGTTGTTATTTTTGGCTGGTGCCAACAAGGCTTGACCAGTGAGTCCGTGCTTAAGCCGTTTATAAACACTGGAATGACTTAGGCCTGTTAAATTCGCAATTTCAGCAACGGTCATTGGTGGATGGCTGGGTCCAACCTCGAATTTTTTAGTCATAAATGCACCTCGAAAAATTATTTGCTCTAAGTTTACTTGATGACGCTAATTTTCTCAATTCAGGGCACTTTGAGGTTGGGGTGACGGAAGTCTATTTTGATTTACTCGATGCCCCTAATACTTAGTACTAATGCCATGAACGAATAATAACCTGAAACTTCAAAACGCCTTATTGATTGGAACTCAATCAATAAGGCGTTTTTGGAATTTCAGGCTTTTCAGTTTATGAATGCTAATTATGATGATAACGGAACCAGTGCCCCATTTGGTCATTTGTATAGAGGTAGCCGTGTCGGTAAATCAACGCAGACCAATCAGCTGGTACGTTTGGCATATAGTTCGTACCGAGTTTATACTGGCCAGATGTTTTCACGACTGTATTGAAGTGAGTGATGAAGGCTGGTTTATGACCAACTTTTGCGAAATAGATATTGTGTTTGGTGATTTTAATTTTGTCTTTTCCGCGATACCAACTATGACGCATGTAAGTTGGCATACCGTTGATCTTGGTGCTTTTAATTTTAGCTTCTGCCTGAGTAGGTGCAGCGATTCCGGCAAGTGCTAAAGTCAGTGCGGTTAATAAAAGTGTGCGCTTTTTCATGATGAACTTCCCCCTAATTGAAGTAGGTTAAGTTTATCATGATTTTGACTTTGATGTTCCGCGGACGCCGGGGTTGTAGCTAAAATAAATTGAATCATTGGGAACGTCATTTTTCCTTCGTATTTCGCGTGAGACGCTAAGCACGCAGCACACCATACGCCACGAACTGGTACTGGCGGATTGGCTGAGTGTGCTGAAACCAACTAACAGACCACTATTAGTCATGTGACGATTAATAGGTGTAAGCATGGTGATTGCCATTTAAGTTGATGATCGCACTGAACGGGATGCTGTTAATCTTTCCCCAAGTCAGATTGGATTGAGCGTAGCTTCTTGGGGACCTTGTACTGGTGCTTGGTTTTGAAATGCGTCATGACGGTCATGCCCTCGGCGACTAAAATTGGGTGATACTTGCCGTTGATTTTGAGTTTGCCTCGGCGATAGGGCGTAAACGCGCCGTGGTCACCCTTGGCGTAAAATACCCATTGCTGATTTTTTCTGTTATCCAGCGCTGCAACGAATTTTGAACTCGGAATATACTCGTGGGCGTGGGTGTCCTTACCGGTGTTGCGGTAATCTGCCGTATGGGCGGTCAGTTTGAAGATCGTCCAGCCGGTCCCGGATGAGTAATTGTACCAGGTACCTCGGAACGCTTTAGGCGAGGTGTGGTGGATGCGGTTTGAGGCTTGGGCGGTTGGTGTTGAGGTGATTGCGAAGCCAAGGCCGAGGGTGCAGGTGATGAGGAACAGGGCGCTTTTGGTTTGGCGTTTTAGATTAGGCATTGAAATTCCCCTACGGAATTTATTTTTGGTGCGGTGTACACCTTATTATAGGTGTGTGAGTTGGGGAAAATAAATAGTTGGGGTGAAATAAGGTGGAAAAGCTTAGTTGATTTGGAGTCGTCGTTGTGATCTGTGTGGTGGATTATGCGGTAGGTTAGTTGACGGGACGGATGTGGTTATAGGTGTGAGTTAATTCATGGTGTGTGGTGTTAGCCGGATGGTCGTTGCTGAGTTATGAAAATGTTATTTGACCATTAATTTGAGATTAGTTTGTGCTACTATACAGTTATAGGTAGATTAGATTGATAATTTCTAATTCAGCGAAACTGTTGATGACGACATTAGGTAATTGATGCAGTAACAATTTTATTGTAAAGGGGATATTCAAATGAACAAAACGGGCAAGTGGCTAATAACCGGAATTATCGCAACGCTAGCTGGTCTGGGTGGCACCAGCCTAACTGCCTCCGCCAGCACTTGGCATAAGGGGACGCCGAGTGTTTTGAAGGGGAAGTATTATCGAACTAAGATTAAGTATGGTCCTCAAAATATACCTTACTTTAACTATCTTCATGGTACGAGTCATTCGGCCACGTTGACAAGAAGTCAGTCGGACGGTACTGGTGGCTCAGATGTTCATTATCAACGATCAGGACATACTTACAAGCTTAGAATGAAGGGCATGGCTTGGCAAACTTACGGGTACACGTATATGAAAGTGAAGCAACTGAGTTCTAAGAAGGTCGTCCTTACCATGAATGGTCATAGTTGGACCATGACGCGGTTCTATCATTTTCCAAAGTATCATGGAAAGGCTGTTAGGTAGATGTTGAGGAAGTTATTGCGAGATTAGGTTCAGAGGAATCCGTTCTAGTTAAGTAGACAGGAAAACGATTCCTTAGGGCCTTAAAAGAGTATCAGTGTTAAAATAATTTGAGGTTCAGTTTGCGAAAGACTGGCCTTTTTTTATTTTGGGGACATTTTGGTAAATTAAAAAAATAATTTCAATGTAACGCGTTTGCGTTTGATAAATGATACTATAGTGTAGTGATATTAGTTTGTTAAACTACAAAAGTGTAGTTATCAAAACTAAAAAACATGTTAACTGAACCGAGCATGTTGAATTTACCAAAGTAAAGGGGTTAGTTGGATGTTAATTTATGTAAAGACTAATTTATTCGATAGTTCAGCTCAAGTTATCGTAAATACCGTAAATACAGTTGGCGTGATGGGTAAAGGAATTGCATTACAATTTAAAAAACTTTATCCGGAGATGTTTAAGGAGTATCAACATTACTGTGAAACTGGCGAGTTAACCGTTGGTAAGCTTTGGTTGTATAAGTCATCTAACAAATGGATCCTTAATTTTCCAACAAAGAAGAATTGGCGAAATAAATCTAAAGTAGAGTATATCGAAGCAGGATTGAAGAAATTTGTCGATTCCTATCAAGAACGCAACATTGAATCAATTTCATTTCCACAACTTGGAACTGGTAATGGTGGTTTAGATTGGGAGCAAGTGGTAAAGCCATTAATGGAAAAATACTTGCGACACTTACCGATTCCAGTCTATGTCCATCTTTATTCGGGAGAAAAAGAGATTCCTGAATACCGTAATATTAAAGAAATGAAGGAATGGCTCGAACGAGAACCAGATGCAATTAGCTTAGTAGAATTTAAGAGCAACGTTAGTACGGTGGTTGAAAATAATCACTCTGATCATCAAATCATCATTGACGATGAACATGGAAGTGACCCCACAAGTGATTCTTATATGACAATCACGACGGCAACGGGGATTAACTATTCAATTTCGCAGGCTGATTTAGCCGATTTATGGACTCGGTTACGAGATCAAGGATTAGTTGTTGACATTGACTTGCCATCTGCCGTGTTGCAGAGCCGTGATTTGGGATTTTTTAAACAGTTGATGATGCAATTACCGTACATTAAATTATCGAATGTAGGAATTGGTGAGCATACGATGCAGGCATTGACCCTGAAGAGAAGCGGGTTACCCGAAAAGGCAGATGTCGTTGATAACGTTAGTAACTTTTAGGTGAGGTGTAGCTGATGACGTATACGGAAACAATTCGACAATTAACTAGTTCCAAAATTGCCACTGGTATGAACCCGCGAAAGCGTACGTATTGGCCACGATTCGCCTTTCATTTTACGGATATTAATAACGCTGTTAGCATCTTGAAACATAGATGTTTAGTTTCTCGTAATCGTGCTATTGCACAAGGTTGGATGAGTAATGATAATGCTAGTCAGAGTGTTATTTCAACGACCAGCAGCGTAGTCGAAAATCAGGTACGTCTCTACTTTCGGCCACGAACGCCGACTCAGTTTCATAATGAGGGGTTTAAAACTAAGTTGGCTCGCAATGATGGTCGGGTAAGTGCTAATTGTCCAATACCAGTATTTTTCTTATTCGATTTAAGTCAGGTGTTGGCATTGAGCAATTCTAAATTTAGTATGATGACTTAGCGACAGCGGAACATGGGAAACTAATGAATACGCCTGAAGAATTTGCGAAGTTACCCTTTGCGGATATTTATCACGACAGTGCGATTGTTGATGTGACGCCAGCACGCAAACATGAAATTACACAACGTAAGCATGCTGAAATAGTTGTGCCCGATATGCTTAGCTTAGACGCATTGCGTTATATTTATGTGCGCTCAGTTGCTGAAAAAGAAACGCTTTTATCGTTGCTGCATGAGAAGAACTTAGTCGAGTATGATGAGATGATTCAAATCGGTGATGAGGCAACTTTTTTCAAAGATCGAAATTACGTTGACTCTGTTACGTTAATGGCTGACCATGTAAATCTTAGCAACCAAGTTGGACAATCAGATGGTTATCACAATAATGCACCCTTTCCAGAATCGTGGGGAAAGACAAAATATGCCGTTAATCCCGATAATACGGATGCCTATTTAGACTTTAAAATTGAACTTTTTCAGATTAATGGGAGTGAGTATCGAATCTGGCCTAAAAATGGGGACAAAGCAGTTTTTCGACCGCGGATGAATTTTAAGATACCAGATGACTACGGAGATTATATGGTGAGAGCCACGCTTGATGGGCATGTGGCCTATCAAGGTAGTTATTACCGAGATGAAGTGTGGGATGCTGATTTGCCGTTTTAGGTTGGTACCTCTTGGCGTAATCGTGAAAATCCGGCTGGCCTTATCGAGGTTAAGTAATGTAGAAAAAATAGTAATCCTACTGGAGCGTTAACGCGCTCTTTTTTAGAATAATACTATGTCTTTGCGTGATAATTTAGAATGGTTGTACTTTTTAATTTAAATGTTTAGGAGAAAATAAGTGTGGACACAAAAAAAGAAAACGAGCTACATCCAGGTTTTTTATTGAAATTCGTCGAAAAACAATTCTTGGATTCTTTTGTAAATAGAGGACAATTACATTTTTCGCAAATTGGGTATTTTAAGGATATTGAAGAAAAAGAAGGCGATAACGTCATTGGCGATAAATCTGAAGGGAGTCGGGTACTGAATCTTAATCCAGAGCAAAGTACTGTGATTTTGACCATAGGTGATAATAAATATAAACTCCATGGTATGAAGGATGGTATTCGGGGTATTAATTATGAATATACAGAGGACGCCGTTCGACAATGGGGTGTCGTATCGCTGTGCAATATTGACTTATTTAGAGATGCCCAGTTAATTTCATATGATTCAGAAAAAGAAATAGGAATATTTAGACTCAAGCAAGCAGTATTAGATGACCTGTATAGGCTAAGTGATGATGGAAAAAGAGTTCCAGTTATCCTTGATTCAAAAGGATTGTTGAATGCGATGGATCGAAAATTTAGTGACGGAAAAAGAAATATAGAGATGAAAAATATTAAATATTATTCTGAGGATACATCAGAAAACATTTCATTTGAAGATTATCAGAAGGATCCTAAACAAATCGTATTTTTCAAGCGAAATGCCTATAGATATCAACGGGAAGTACGAATTGCGTTGTTTGAAAAAGTGCCATATAAGACTGGAACTAATATTGAAATTGGATCTATTAAACAATCTACGGCTCCGCTAGAATCGTTTGATGTACTATCGAATCTGGAATTTACAATAACTGGATTGGAACAACAAAAGGAATAGGATTTATAAGCGTGCTTGGGTTTTGGTGGATCTGAGCGCTTTTTTGTTGCCCCAGTTTTATATCTAAAGTTGAACGATACTTTATTGCTGGATTGTTCAAGTGTTGTGTCTTAGTTATAAAAAGGGTTGAAAGTTGTTGGTCAATTTGGTGAACTATAAAGGATAGTTATTTTAAAATAGGATTTGGAGTAGGTAAGTCATGAATTCAGATTACGTTAACTTTAAAAAGATGCTGGGTTATTTTGTACATATCCTAAGAGCGCGTTTAGAAAATAATTCAGAATCATTCGTAGGCGATGAACCTAAAGCTGGTCAAGGGTACAAGGGCCAGAGAATCAGGAAAAGTTATGAAAAATTCAATTATTTTTCACTGGGCGTGGCCATGGATGTTAGTGTATCGGCATCCGATGTGTTTTCAAAGGCGTGTTATATTCAGTGGCGAGATACAAAATGCGATATTAATATCATTCATAATGCGAATAAGACGGCGTTTGACGCGTTTCAACTTTGGGATGGTTATGCGCAAAAAAATATTGGTCAGTTATATCCGATAGCGGATTTAGCCTTAAACAGCGATGATGACCCCAATCAATTACTGAAAGATTTTTATCATCAATTTGTTGCGCTTTTGCGTCAAAGTGAATATTGGAGGGAAATCAAAATGACACCAGAGCAGTTGGCTAATAAACTAAAAAAGGCCCCAAACATCATCTTACGGGGCGCTCCCGGCACCGGGAAGACGTATTTAGCGCATCAAATCGCAGCTAATTTAGTGACGAATGGTGCGACTAGTGATTATCAATCGTTTTTGAAGACTGCAACGCCGGAACAATTGAAACAGGTGGGGTTTGTGCAGTTCCATCCGAGCTATGATTATACGGATTTTGTTGCTGGGCTGCGGCCAACAACGCGTGATGGGCAGATTGGGTTTGAGGCTAAACTGGGGACTTTTGGTGAGTTTTGCCGGGATGCTAGGGAATCGGAGCAAGCGCAATTGGATGAGCTTAGTGAGGACGTGCATGATAACCTTTATAAGATTGCTTATGCTGATTTGGCGGAGAAGATTCAAAACGAAGCAGATTTTACGATTACCGGCCAGACTAAACGGACGAATAAAGATGAGCCGAGTGAGTACACGTTTACTGATTTAAAGGTTAAAGATGGTGATATTACTGGTGGTAAGGGCTTAGCTTACAAAAACGCTTATAACACTAATTATTATTCGCTTGAAAACTTAAAAGAGTACAGGGATTCTGATACTGGATGGACGTATGGTAGAGAGATATTGAACGAGTATCTGGAAAATAAAATTATTGATGAACATTACGATGAAATCGTGACTAAGAAGTTTGTCTTTATCATCGATGAAATCAACCGCGGTGAGATCAGCAAAATCTTCGGAGAACTTTTCTTCTCGATTGATCCGGAGTATCGGGGCAAGCAAGGCGAGGTCACGACCCAGTACGCAAATTTGTTGGGTGATAACGGTAAATTTTACATTCCGAAAAACGTTTATATCATTGGCACGATGAATGACATTGACCGGTCAGTGGATACATTTGACTTTGCCATGCGACGCCGGTTTAGTTTTGTTGAGGTGTTGGCAGAAGATTCGGCGAAAATGCTGACGGATGAGGCTGTCATTGCACGGATGAAGCGTGTGAATGACGAATTGGTTAGTGGTGAAATTGGACTGACAACTGATTATCAAATTGGTGCTAGTTACTTTAAGCAGCTTAATGAGAAGCAGAGCACGCCTGAAGAACTTTGGGAGGAGAAGTTAAAGCCACTGTTCCAAGATTATTTCCGAGGCGAGCGGAGAAGTGCGGAAATGGTTGAGCTACTTGCGCAAGCTTATTGGGGTAACGATGATGGAACTGATAAATGATAATGCGAGGGTGCCAGCCGAATTGGGGGAGTTGCTGGTGCAGCAAGGTCTGGTTGATCGGCCATTAGCGGATCTCGTGGATGACGGGGTATTTGGTATACAGGCGGAAGTGGCGGACTCTAGTGATCTGGAGCAGGATAGTTATCTGTTTCGGTCAGTTGGTCATGAGGTTTGGACGACGAATCTGGTTGGTATTTTGAAAGTCGGGGAACGCCAAATTCGAATTGGGTCTCGATTTTACGATGCTCAAGGTAATGAGGACTACTTTTTGAGATACCTGATGCAGCGCGTTGGGCATTTTAACTTAACTACCGATTTTGTGGATTCGCAAGCGGATGCTGATGGTTATCAGGAGTTGATGTGGTTGCTGTTTCCGTTGTATTTAAACCGGGCGTTGGATCGAGGCGTCTATAAGGAATACGTGCAACGGCGCTATAACGACCTCAACGTGAGAGGGCCAATCGATGTTAACCAGCAATTGAAGCAAAACGTCCCGTTTCGCGGGCGGATCGCTTATCAGACCAGGGAGTTTAGTTACGATAATCCGGTGACGGAACTGATTCGCCATGCTGTGGAGAAGATTAGCGAGTTGAACCGGTTTTCGAGTATGAAGCTTGGTGATGACTTGCTGACAATTGTGAATGACACGCCGACGTATTCTGGGCGTGATCGGGCGACTGTGTTGGATTGGAATTTACGCCACCCCATCAAACATGGGTACTATGAAGCGTATTATCCGCTGCAACAGTTATGTATTAAAATCTTGCAGGATGAGGCGTTGTCGTTTGAGACCAATGACACTCAGGTTAACGGCATTATCGTTGATGTGGCGTGGTTGTGGGAAGAATACGTTAATACGTTGGTTGAGAGGCAATTCGTTCATGCGGAGAATAAGCTTAAGCGGGGCGGTATTTCGCTGTATCGTGACTGGAACCACGTTGTTTATCCGGACTTTTATTCTCGTGAGCGGGGCGTGGTTTTGGATGCGAAGTATAAGGATTTGGATTCAAGTGACCGGGAGATGCGGCGAGAGGATTTGTATCAGTTGATCGCTTATTTGCATGTTTTGGATGCTCGGCGAACTGGGGTGATTTATCCTAGTCGGGTTACTTCTCAGTATTATTCGGTTGGGGAGTTGGCTGGGCTTGGGGGTGCGGTTTTTAAGGTTGGGTTGAGGGTTCCTGATGGAGTGGATGGTTATGGGGAGTTTTGTGAGAGGATGAGAGTGGAGGAGGGGTGGTTGTGGGAGTTTGAGAGTGATTAGGGATAATTTAAGAAGCGTAGATTCGGTTAGCTTGTGTTGAAGAACATCACTTTAAATGAGGTGGTGCTTTTTTTGTTTAGGGAAAATAGTTCAACTAATTGATTAAAGTTCTGTAACAAACTAAAGGTTGAAAGTTAAATAATACAGAAAAGCCCCGGCGTGCCGGGGCTTTTCTGTATAAAAATAGACATGAATCACTTCACATCTGTATACTTAAAGTGCCTAAACCCAAATATACAGAGGAGATTCATGCCATGTCTACTATACAATATAACGCCACCAATATTCACCATTCTTTTCATCATTTTTCTAAATTGGTCCATCTTTCTGCCGTTTTACGGCGTTCTAACATTTTTAAAGCACGTGGTATCCAAACCGAGCTACTTTTTGAATGGTTACTGACGACCATTTTTAATCGTTATTCTATTTTCAGAGCTGAACCGGCAACCACTTTCTCAAAACAGACTGTTAGAAATTGTTTGAATAATGCGCATACTAATTGGCAACGATTGGTTCAACTCGTTGGCGTTCGACTGGCTGAATATGTTCAAAAATTTACGGATTCACGTCGACGACAAGCGTTAATTATTGATGATTCGCTATTCAAACGTGAATTCTCTAAGAAAACGGAATTATTAGCACGGGTTTTTGATCACGATAAACAGTGTTATTTTAAAGGATTTCGCGCTCTAACCTTAGGTTGGAGCGATGGTAATACCTTCTTACCTTTAAACTTTGCGCTGATGTCATCTCGAAATGCCGAAAACCAAGTCGGTTTATTTAAAGCAACTGATCACCGTTCTTTAGCTGCTCAACGCCGTTCGCAGGCTGTACGCAAAATGAATAATGTCGCACTTGAGTTAGTGGACGCTGCTATTAAGTCGGGCGTTAAAGCTAAATATGTCCTCTTCGACAGTTGGTATGCGTCGCCACAGATGTTTTCTGAACTGCTAAAGCGCCATCGTGATGGAATCGGTATGTTGAAAAAAACTAAGAAAGTCTATTTTCGATATCGTGGTCGGGAAATGGACGTTAAAACTTTGTACAACCTACTTCGCCGTAGTAAGTGGTCAACGAAAACACAGTATTTGTACAGTCCTGTAGTTACGTTTGAAGTCGCTGGTAAGGCGATGCCCATGAAGCTCGTTTGTGTCACTAAACGTGGTCAGACTGACCAATATCTGGTTTTGGCAACGACTAAACTAGCGTTAAGACCGTCTGAAATTATCCAAATGTATGGTCGCCGCTGGCAGATTGAATGTTACTTCAAAGTGGCTAAACAATATCTTCAATTTGATCAAACCCAAATTCAAAGCTATGACGGTTTATGTGGTCACATGGCAATGGTGATATTGAGTTATGATATTTTGGCCTTGACCCAACGTGAAAACACCGATCAACGGACGCTTGGTGATTTATTTTACGATTATAGTCGACCGTTGCCAGATATAGAGGTTGTGCAGGCCTTAAATTGGTTACTAAAAATGATAACTGGTCTAGGTGAACGATTTGCCATGATGACGGAAGTACTTGATTCAATTTTTGATGAATTTAAAAAGGCATTACCAAGTAGCCTGGTCAGGCTACTTGGTAATGCCTAAAACTGAAAAATACTAATTTCTAATGCCGCAACTCAATGATACCAAGAGCTGTGGCTCATTTTCGTGCTTTCAACCTTTAGTAACAAATATAAAATTATAGGATGTGTTGTAAATAATTATATTCGGAATGATTTTTATTAAAGTTGCTAAATAATACACATTATGAAAATTACAAGATACTATATATAGTAATTATACAAAATAGAGTGATGATGAATTATTATATTAAAAATAAGTGTAAAATTTAACGGGCAATGGCTATATAAATAATTATTAGGCCGTTTATAAATAATTGTTGACGATTGGCGTATGTGGCTATAATAATCTAAAATGGCTAAAACGGCCATTTTCGCCATTTTAATAAAAAAGTTGTTGTTTTACAAAACTATATATAGTATTCTTGATGAGGATCAAAAGCGTTTTGTTCGTAGTGTCAACTACGAGTGGAATTTGTGAGCATGTTATTCAAATGATAGGTTATCACGGATGTTGGTTGTAAATATTCCATATTAAGGAGATTTCGATGAGTGAAGAAATTCTTATTAGTTCAGGTCGCATAGAGATTGGGACTGTGAAATTGTATTGTTACTAAGTCAGGTAAAAGATTGATAACAGCTAGTGATGTATTTAAGGCGGTTGGGCGGACCAGACGAGGAGAAGCGAGAGTGTCAGGTTATCCGGCGTTTATAGGCGCGAAGAATCTAATACCGTATATTGACGATGAATTTAGAGCGAGGATGGAACCGGTACAATACAGGGCAAAAAATGGAAAGCTTACTGAGGCTTATGACGCAACGATTGTTCCAAGGGTTGCTGATCTTTATATTGAAGCTCATGATCAAGGGACTTTGTCTGCCGCCCAAGAAGTTGTGTATGAGCGTTCTCTAATTATTATTCGAGCACTGGCAAAAGTTGGTATCACTGCATTAATCGATGAGGCGACAGGATATCAATATAATAGAGAAGCACAAGCTTTACAAAAGTTATTAAGCGCATATATATCAGAGGATTTGCTTAAATGGCAGGCTCATTTTCCGCGAGAATTTTACGAAGAGATATACCGATTGTACGGTATTTCGGATAAATTTGATTCTCAAAATACTAAACACCCTCAATGGATTGGTTCATTTACTAATAAATACGTATATGGAGTTTTTCCGGACGAGGTTATGAGTGAAATAAAGAGAAAAAATCCAATGAAATTATCTGCTAAGAATACAGGTTATAGAGATCATAAACACTTTCAGTATTTAATAAACGTATGCCGGAAATCCCGTGACTTTAGTCATGGGATGGATAGGCCGCCGCGTCGCTGAAAGCGTCGCGGCTTTTTTTGAAAAATGAAGCCATTATTATCAATCGAATCAATTGGTTGAAAAAGTTCTAGAAATGAGTGGTTTCGCATTTCATTCACCTTGAAAATAAATTATATCTTAAAAGTAATAAAGAATATTATTTATAGCTAATTATTGATATACTCAATTTATACCAGATTGGCGGTGAATAATCATGAAATCGATGAGTAAGTTAGCGTACCATTACGGCTTAAAAGTACGCATCTATCCCAGTGATGAACAAAAACAGATCATCAAAGTTAACTCAGATGCCAGTCGGTTTATTTACAATCAAATGGTGGGCATCAACCAAGAAATTCATCAACTAAAGCGCGTTAATTTACCCATTGATACCGTTCAAACGCGGTTGGCACAACTTGAAAAACGGCGTAACGCTCGTGAGCTTACCAATCACTTTGGCTTTTTAGCGGATTCGCGGATCGATAGTTTAGCCAAGGCCAATGCTATTCAGAACTACCAAAAGGCTTGGCAGCAGTTTTTGAAAGTTCATCATGCCGGTGTACCGAAGTTTCATCGCAAGAGCGCGGTTTGGCAATATCAAACGAACTGTCAGTATCCTGGTCAAACAGTAGCTAAGTTGACTAATGGGACCGTTCGTTTTATCAGCACGAATCAAGTCATTGTTCCTAAGTTGGGTAAACTGCGCATCCGCGGTTCTCACAAACGTCTTTTGAAGCGCGTATTAGACACTCGAATCGGTACGGTCACGATTATGAAAGATGCTTCGGACCGATTCTATTTAGCCATGCAGTTAGCTTCTGATTGGCCATTCGTGACCTATCAGGAATCGCAACCAGGGTCAGTAGGAATCGATTTGAACCTCGAAAATTTCTTAACGGATAGTAACGGTCAGGTGATTGATAATCCACGGCACTATCGAAACAGTAAAAAACGATTAGCCAAGGAACAACGAATCCTCTCCCGTCGAGCACGTCGGGCTAAACGCGAACATCGTTCATTGAAGACCAGTCAGAATTATCAAAAACAACGGCGCCTGGTTGCTCAGTTGCATGATAAAGTGCGAACGCAACGACAATTCTTCCTGCACCAACTCTCCACCACACTGATCAAAAGTCACGATTTAGTGGTTGCCGAAGAGTTGCAAAGTCAGAACTTGTTGAAGAACCATGCTTTAGCAATGAGTATCAGTGATGTTGGCTGGCGCACCTTTTTAGAGATGCTGACCTATAAAGCAGATTTATATGGCACGACTTTTGTAACCGTTAATCCACGCAATACAACGCAGACTTGTTCTAAATGTGCGTTCGTGATGGGTACTGAGGGCACTAAGAAGTTGACCCTAGATCAACGAAAGTGGCAATGTCCAAGTTGCCAAACAACCCATATTCGTGATCGAAACGCCGCGCAAAATGTGCTGGATAAAGGACTTAAGAAACTCAAATTAGCCTGAATCAAGGCGGTTCCTATGGCAACCTGGGAACCTAAACGGCGTTGGTAATTAGATGACCGCCACTTAGAGACCGATGGTAACTAAGCGCGTTATCCGTATCTACGCAAATTGTGGTTCGAAACCAGAGAAACAACCGTCAAAGTGGTTTTGGCTCACAAGCCCCTGACTTTAGTCGGGGGTGGTTGACCAGAAGGCGTTGGCCTGCCACAATTAGATAAACATTTGGCTAAGCTAATAGGCGTGATGCAATTATCGGACGATATGGATATGTTTCGGGCTAATTTTAGAAAAGTATTTGCTAAAGAATTGGAACGAAAGAGTGTTCAAGATGATTTGAAGAATGGGTTAGTACCATTGATTTTTAATGAGTAAGGAACGAATATATCGAAATATGTGAACTAAAAACATTATGCAATAATAAACTATGGACACGTTGCAAGATTGGCGGAAAGATTTGTCAGACGATAAAAGAAATCAGCATACAGTTTCAATTCGATTACACACAACAAAAGTTTTAAAATATGAAGATGTGTTAAAGGAAACATACAAAAAGGATGGTAGACAACCGGCTAAGCGGACTAAGATTGTGCATAAGTATGGTTGTGGTGTTGCTTTTTCATTAACAAGGCAATCTAGCCAACCGGTATGGGCCGATGATTTTAAATCTTTAACGAATATTAGTATTCCAAATAATGAGTATTCAAAAGCAGTTATTGTTTTTAAAATTAAAATTAAAGGCATGAGCGCGAGATTTATGAGCATTTCCTTGGGATATGGAGATTCGTTGTTAGATAAAACTAAGACTGAGAGCGATTTTGGGAGAGCGTAAAATATCGTGTGTAAATGCATAAAAGATTTCTGAATTGTATAGAAATAGGGAATGCCTTCCCTTATG
>NZ_BAABMI010000019.1:0-104761 GCF_054785195.1 Secundilactobacillus muriivasis
TGTCGCGATGATTGGTGGTTGTTGGTGCCCTTCCGACAACCGCCAATCATCGGGGACAAATGTAAGACTCGCATGGGGTTTGGCGAGGCTTACATTTGAGGTCTGAGACCGCCCTTCGGCTCAGATCGGCCCCACAGCAGGAACCTAGCCGCTTACCGGAATCGATAGTTCACGCAAATCAAGCTTCACAAACTGAACAGCAGAATGCTTACGCTGGACACGTAAACATCTGAACGCAAAAAAAACGATCCGACTATCACTAGTCGAATCGTTTTTAGGCTTAATTAAGAATTAAGCAACAGTAACGTTAGCAGCTTGTGGGCCGCGGTCGCCGTCTTCAACGTCCAAAGTTACCTTTTGGCCTTCTTCAAGGGTCTTGAAGCCGTCAGCGTTGATAGCTGAGAAATGTACGAATACATCTGAGCCGTTTTCAAGAGTGATAAAACCGTAACCTTTGTCAGCGTTGAACCATTTAACAGTACCTTGTTCCATTAGAATGAAACCTCCATGCGCTATGCGCAAATAAATTTTGCATTTGAAACTTTTGAATAAGGAGCCATTCTAAAAAGAACGTTGTACCTTAATTCCGAAGCATAAATACATTACCATTACAATAACAGGTAATTCCGAAAAGTGCAACTATAAAACGCTCAAAAACGCTAATTTATCTGTTTTCATTAAAAGTTCTCATCACTATCTCGTATGCGGTATAAAGCGCTACCAGTATTTTTACAGAGATGAAGGTCTTCTGTGAAATCAGTGTGAGTCCATTTTCACGTTTAATCTAATGAGTTGGTTTAGCGAACCAAAATCTCGACCTGATTCTTCTGTGGTGCAATGTTCAAACCCAACACGCGTTCCTTTAAGATTTTGGCGTATTCGTCCAAAACATCGTCTGGCAGTGGCGTACATTCACCCAGCGCACTCAGCACATCATCCGCCGAGAAGACCTTTTCCATATCGATGAATAAGCGCATATTACCAAGCGTATCTCGCAACAGATCCGTTAACAGGCCGTTGGGCTTGCCACTGACATCCGTGATTACAAGTTGCTCACCCACGATTCCGTGGTGGTTTACGGAAACCATTTTTAAGACATCAAATACTGTATCCATGTTTTTCGTCCTCTCATTGCGGCAGTTATTTGTTGCCATTATACACGAAATTACCTCAAATTCACGACTCTACCGTCATATTCTTCAAACTACTCCCGATTCAGCCCGACAAATCCGGTTATCGAAGCGTCACTACTCGCCAACCAGACTTTAGTTCAAATTGCCACTGTTTCCCAGCAAATTCATGGTTGGGCATGCCAACGTCAAACAGCAAGCGTAATTCTTCATTCCGGTAAACCCAGGTGGTGGTCTTCACCGTCAACCGAGTTTGAGCAGCATTTCGAATCACCTTAGCACTGCCCTTAGCCGGATTGGTTTTTGTTAACTGTTTTGCCAACGGATTAGTGCGGTAAAGGTAAACGGGTTCTCGTCCGGCGGTTCCGAGGGGCTTGACTAGTAATACCCGACCAGCCTTTGGTTGACTTGATGCCAACGGATAGTGCCGCGTTACCGTCACCTGCTTGAGGCCTAAATGTTGGTTGTAGTTCAAGATCATCGCACCCGCACTGCCAATCGTCAACACGAGTCCTAACGTCACCAACAGCGTCTTTCGACCACTCGGTTGCGCAAAAATCATCGTTGTCGCAAATAATACGGCCCCTACAAATAAAATCAAAATAATCATGCTAAGCCGCCTCCCTTGAAGACTTCTTCAATAGGAAGGTCAGACCCAATCCCATGACCCCAAAAATCGTTGCAATCAAAAAGGCGTACCGAAACCCAACGACGTTTGCCTGTAGTGCTAAGTGTTTAAATAACACCGGTGTCGCAGTCGCAACGCCATGTCCCGGCGTTTGGTTGTTCGTCACGTTAGACATGACTGAAACCAGCACAGCGGTCCCCATCGATGCAAAGACTTGTCGAGCCGTGTTGTTCACAACGGTCCCGTCACTGATCAAGTTTAACGGCAACGCGTTCATCCCGGTCGTCGTTACGGGCATCATCACCATGGAAATGCCAAACATCCGCACCGTATACAGCGAGACGATGTAAATCACCGGCGTGGTTGCCGTGATTGGAATAAACGAAGCCGTGGTCACCGTCAGCAAAAACATGCCGGTAATCGCCATATTGCGAGCGCCTAGCCGGTCAAACACCCGACCAGTAATCGGGTTCATAGCCCCAATCACGATGGCCCCAGGCAATAACGTTAACCCTGAAGCGAGCGGTGACTCTCCCCGAATCGTTTGCAGGTATAGCGGGAGCACCAACGTAAATCCGTTCATTGACATAAAAGCCACGGCAACTAAAAAGGCCGACAGCGTGAACTCACCATTTTTAAACACCTTTAACTGCAATAACGGATTGTTGATTTTAAGTGATCGCCAAACAAACAGCGCGACCACGATGACCCCAATCGTTAACGTCACGTACACAATGGGATCCGTCCACTGATAATCACCAACGGAAGAAAACGCAAACAGCATGGAGCCAAATCCAACGACTGACATCAACACTGACAGCCAATCAATGGGTGCCTTCTTAGTCGGTAACACCTTGCGCAGGGTAAACCACCCCAGCACAAGCACGATCAGTGAAATTGGCATAATCGATAGGAAAAGCATCCGCCATGAATAGTGGATCAGTAGCCACCCGGAAAAGGTTGGGCCAATGGCAGGGGCTAACCCGATCACGATCCCAGCAGTCCCCATTGCGGCCCCCCGTTGCGAGGGTGGAAAGATCGATGTCATGATGGTTTGGTACACTGGCGCAGTGATGCCAACGCCAGCTGCCTGAACGAGTCGACCAATCAAGATCACCCAGAAACTCTGAGCAAAGTAACAGATCACCGTCCCCACCGAAAAAATTAAAATGGCACTTAAATAGAGTTTTCGTGAATCAAATCGTTGCAGAAAAAATCCGGTGATTGGAATCACGATCCCCATCACCAGCATAAATCCCGTGGTGAGCCACTGCACCGTGTTCGCGTTAATGTGAAACGATGTCATCAACGTTGGAAAGGCCGTGGTTAGCATGGTTGACGTCAAAAAGGTGCTGAACGTCCCAATCAACATCGTTAACACTAAGGCAATTCGATTATACGGTCGGCCGTTTTGATCAACCGGCTGACCACTTACTTCATTTGTCACTCGTTGTCATCCCCGATACATTGGTTTTTCTTTTGTCATTCGTTTAAACAATTTATCTTGAACCTTCGGAAAGGCCATCGTGCTGATTTCAACTGAATCAAGCCATTTTCCTGGAAAGAAACTTAAATCGGCATCCGCCGCAACCGTTGCCGTTAACAGCGTCACGAGCCATTTGCGATGCGTAAAGGTATGCGTCACTGGCCGCCCACCAATTGGCGTCACCGTCACGGTCAACCCATAGTTGGCTTTCACCCACTGTGGTAATAACGCTAAGGCCGCCTCGTCACTTACATCGGCAGGGTCAGCATCGCTCAACGCCACTACGTCTGCCTTAGCAATTAACGGATAGGTCCAAAAATTTGCCAGTAGGCCATCACTTGGTCGTTTGACCATTAACGTCCGGTCGCCCTGTTGAATGGCCAGCCCATAATAGGCCACTTCCACTGGTCGCGGCTTCTTCGTCTTAACTGGGTAGTCAAGTTCAACTCCGTCTAGGTAGGCTTGATTAAAGGCCTTAACTGGTGAGTGTTCGCTATCGGGATTTTTCGCCGTCATATAACTCGATCCTAGATCCATGATGGCTTGGTTAAAGTCCCCCGGCCGCTCTTGTGAGATCACTCGAGAAATGACTTGTTCAAATACCTGACGGGTCTGCGGTTTCGCAATATCATCATCAATCTTCAGCAACCGCGCAAACACCCGAAAGGCATTGCCATCAACGGCTGGCACCGGTTCGTTGAACGCAATACTGGCAATCGCACCTGCCGTATACGGTCCGATGCCGGCAAGTTTCTGTAAACCAGCAGCCGTTTGCGGCCATTCACCACCATACTCATCGACGATTTGCCGAGCCGCGCGTTGTAGATTTCGAGCGCGCGAATAGTAACCAAGTCCTTCCCACGCCTTCATCAACTTGGCTTCTGGAGCGGCTGCTAAATCGGCGACCGTTGGAAACTGGGCCATAAACCGGTTGTAGTACGGAATCACGGTTTGAACCTGCGTCTGTTGCAGCATAATTTCCGACACCCACACGTGGTAGGGGTCGTGATCTCGCCGCCAAGGTAGGTCTCGTTTTTCCTGATCATACCACGCGAGCAAGGTCGTCTGAAACGCCTGAATCTGCTGATCCGTCCATTCGATCACGCTGTTCGCCCCCTAACTGCTACCAGTAATCGCACCACATCAGCAGTTGCCAAGTCGGTTTGAACTGGTTCTTCATAGAATTGGTTCGCTAACACGAGGTGTTGATCCTCAGCGGTCTTGATCAACCGTTCAAAGCCCGTAAGAAGCGGTGTTTGACGGTCATGATAGAGCAATAAATACTGCCCCGCCGCCTGCGTCTCATCCGTCGGTAATTGCTGTGGCGCAACGACTGGGGTATACAGGGTTGTGACCGTTTCATCATCACCATCAGTAATCGCCGTTTTGGGGTGCATCCGCCCGATCATCATGGTTGCAGGTTGCTGTGCCGTCAAGATGCGCGCAACGTGGGTCTGCAAGCTTGGCGTTAACGTAGCTTCCCCCTCTGGCACCGCCGTTGTCCAAACGTCAACTGGTGGCCGAGTGACCAAAGTCGCTTCATCCGTCACTGCCCGACTAACGGTCTCAACGTTCGTCAGTTGTTTCGTCACTTGCTCTTGAGCCGCTGTGAGTTGTGCTAACTGATCGGTCAAACGTTGCTGTTGGGCTTTAAGCACCTCTGGATATGACGTTGTTAGCGCTGTTT
The DNA here is from genome assembly GCF_054785195.1 of Secundilactobacillus muriivasis. Lineage (NCBI taxonomy): Bacteria > Bacillati > Bacillota > Bacilli > Lactobacillales > Lactobacillaceae > Secundilactobacillus > Secundilactobacillus muriivasis. Next base: position 4,932 of record NZ_BAABMI010000019.1, read on the forward strand.
TAACCGCCTGTACCGACACCCCGGCAGAAAGTAGCGACCGAACCATCAATAATTGATTAACTTGTGATAAACTATACCCGCGGCGTCCATTTGAATCCCGGGTTTCGGGCGTAAAGACGCCAAGTTGGTCGTACTGATCCAACTGATGCCGATCAATATGTACGATTGCCGCAAACTGTCCAGCAGACAGTCGTTTTTCCGATACCATAATTGATAACCTCATTTCTCATTCAGTCCCGCTGAATCGGGCTAAGTTGTTGTCACGAAAGGATCCTGACCCATGTCGTTTAAGTTTCGTTTTCTAGGGCTCATCAGTCTGCTCCTGCTATTAGGGGCTTGTAGTCGAACACCCACGATGAAAAAACAGCTCACCGATAACCATGGTGTGATGAGCCAAAATCAAACCGCAACCATCGTAGAAGCCACGCCACTGAGCACTGTCGATATTTCAAAAGTTTCAAGCTTCAACAAACTTCGCAGTTCAACTGAAGGCCTCTATCGACTCGGCAAAAATGGGCGGGTGGATCCCGGTCTAGCCACGGCGGTTAAAATTAGCCACGGCGCGACCGTTTACGACTTTACGATCAGGGATAGCGCACGTTGGAGTAACGGCGCGCCCATTACCGCCAGTGATTTCGTCTATTCTTGGAAACGAACGATCGCCACATCGACTAAATCAGTGAACGCCAATTTGCTGAGTGGCATCAAAAACGCCAGTAAAATTCGCCGGGGACAACTCCCAGCGAGCGCCCTCGGTGTTCAAGCCGTTTCGACCCATCATCTTCGCGTGACGCTTGACCACCCAATTACCTACTTCAAGACCCTGCTGGCCTTCCCACTATTTGCCCCACAATCGAGTACAATGGTGGCCAAATACGGTGCTCAGTATGGTAAGCGGGCAACGACCCAGCTTTACAGCGGACCATTTAAACTCGTGAAATGGCATAGCGGTAGCCTAACGCGAACGTTGGTCCCTAATCCCTACTACTGGGACAAGGCCCACGTTTACCTCCACCGCTTAACGATCACCACGTCAAAATCACCGGCAGCCGACCTAGCAAGCTTTCAGGCTCACCACGCTGACGAGATTCAATTATCAGGTAACCAGATTCCAAAGGTGGAAACACAGCCCGATTACGTGGTTCGACCCTTCTCAGCGATGCGATTCATCTCATATAATTTTAACACAACCAATCAACAAGCAAAAAAATTGGTTCAAAACCGAAACGCGCGCCTCGCCATCTCCCACGCGATCAACCGACGTCAACTGATCAATAACGCGTTGAAAAACGCCTCCTTACCGCCAAGAGGACTGGTTACTGCGGGCTTAAGCAAGAACCCCCAAACCGGCTCCGATTTCGCCGATCAACAACGCGCTGTCAGCCGCGTTAAGGGCAATCTCAAATTAGCCAAACAGGAATGGCAACTCGCCCAAAAACAAACGGGTAAAACGCACCAAACTTTAACACTAACCACGCCAAATGACGCCACCAGCTTACAGGTTTCAAAAGAAATCAAAGCCCAACTTACCAAAACCCTTCCCGGACTGCGCATTAAACTGGTCACAGGGAGCTTTACCGAAAACAACCAGCGCGGCCTCGCCGGTGACTTTGAACTGTTCCTGTCGTACTGGGGTGCCGACTATCCCGATCCGCTCTCTTTCTTACAGATTATGACCACCCGTAGCCGACACAACTACGGTCATTGGGAAAACGATCGCTATAATGATCTAGTCACCAAAGTTAGCAACAGCGACCTCTCCGCCATTGACCGTTGGAACACGATGCTGGCGGCGGAAGAAGTGCTGATGAAGGATCAAGGCGTCACGCCACTGTATCAACAGGCAACCTCCTACCTCACTAACCCCAAGCTTAACGGGGTGATTCATAATAGTAGCGGGGTTGCGTCGGATTATAAGCAGGCTTACATGGTGAAGTAACCAACTAAATTGAGTTGCCAGTTACCGTTTCGCTCGCCATCTCAATTCGCACACAACTCCCAACACCATTTAAAACCGCCTCGCGGATTCCAAAATTAGGAATCTGCGAGGCGGATTACGTTTATTCTACTTCAATTGTTTGATACGGCAGTCTTAACTAAGCTTAACGCCATTGGTAATCAGGTTAATGGACTGATGGTTACTCCGCCTGCTTGGCGTTTTCTTGCAGTACCGCCAAAAATGCCTCGCCATACCGCTCTAGTTTACTTTGACCAATCCCTTTAACATCTAACATGTCATTTAAAGTGGTTGGCATCACAACGCACATATCACGTAACGTTTTATCCGAGAAGATAACGAACGGTGGGACACCCTGCTTTTCCGCAAATTCTCGCCGCAGTGCGCGCAAAGCTTCGAATAGCTCGTCGTTTTGTGGGAGTGCTTTGCTGGCCTTGACTGCCACCTTCCGGAAAACTTGTTCCTTCCCCGTCAAAACCTTAACACCCAGTGCGGTGATCTTCAAAATGGGATACTGCCCACCATCCGCAGCTAAATACCCTGAGGCCGTTAGGAAGTCGATCAACTCCGTAATGGATTTTTGCGCCCGACCCTTCATCAACCCAAACGTCGATAACGTGTCAAAGTGGAACTGCTTCACCCGTTGGTTATGAGAACCCGCCAAGACTTGCGCCACGAATCCCTTACCAAACCGTTCGTCCATCCGTTTCACGCAAGAGAGCACTTTTTGCGTTTCCACCGTAATATCTTGCGACTCGCGGTCGTCTAAACAGTTGCTACACTGACCACAGTCCTCGCCTTCTTCGCCAAAGTAGGCCAGAATATAACGCTGCAAGCACTCCTGCGTGTTAGCATACTGAGACATCGCTTGGAGTTTTTCATATTCCTGTTGCTTACTGGCCTCGTCACGCTCGGATTGCTCGATCAAAAAGTGTTGAATCTGAACATCTGCCAGTTTAAATAACAGGATTGCTTCACTAGGTAACCCATCTCGCCCAGCCCGGCCAGCTTCTTGGTAGTAGGCTTCCAAGCTACCGGGAACTTGCGCGTGAATGACGAACCGCACGTTACTCTTATCGATACCCATCCCGAAGGCATTTGTCGCCACCATCACTGGGGTTCGATCATAGAGGAAGTCTTCCTGATTTTGGCGTCGTTCCGTCTTATCCAGACCGCCATGGTACATCGTGACGGCCACTTTTTTGCGTTCCAGTAACTTCGTTAATCGCTCAACTTCTTTTCGCGTACTAGCATAAACGATCCCGGACTGGTCCGGGTTGGCCTGTAAATAGTCAATTAAGAAGCGATCCTCATCTTGATCTTTAACGACTTTAAACGCTAAGTTAGGCCGCGAAAAACCAGTTTCGACTTTTTTATCAATGCCCAACCGTTGCATGATATCAGCGGCTACCCGTGGTGTCGCCGTTGCCGTCAGCGCAATGATCGTCGGATGAGATGGCAACTGCTGAATCGTGGTCGCCAGATTTAAATAACTCGGCCGAAAATCATGCCCCCACTGCGAGATACAGTGCGCTTCATCAATCGCTACCAAGTCGATCGGCAATTCAGCTAAACGGGCAAAATACCCCGAATCAAGCCGCTCTGGTGACACGTACAGCAATTTAACCTGTTGCGTGGCGGCTTGATCAAATCGTTCATTGATTTCTTGGTAACTCAGCGAACTGTTAATAAAAGTCGCCGGAATGCCGTTTTCGTTCAGGGCATCCACTTGATCCTTCATCAAGGAGATCAACGGCGACACCACCAACGTCACTCCGGGCACAATCAGCGCCGGAATCTGGTAACACAGCGATTTGCCACCACCAGTTGGCATAATCGCTAACGTGGGCTGATGATCCAGCACCGCATCGATCACCTCTTGTTGGCCGGTACGAAACGTATCGTACCCGAATTGGGTCTTTAAAATACTTTGGGGCGTCATGAAGTCAATTCCTTTCTATCATTATCCTACAATCAGTTTAGCAGGCCACTTCGGCAACGGCAAGCTTGCGTGTTCGTTGATAACTAGTTACGTGATGATTGTTGCTTTAGTTTGTGTCCAGCGTAAGTGTGCGGAGCGAGACGGGTTGAGAGCAGTGTGTAAGGTGAGTTCGGTGAAGGCGCCCGGGCTTGGCGGGTTTACCGGACTCGCCTTACATGCAGCTCTCAGTTTCGCGCAGCACCATTCGGCGTGGTGGCCAGAAAGCGCGTAGTTGGTAAGTTTTCGTAACTTCAGGAACCCTAGAAATGACAGTTCAAGTGGCGCCGAATTTTGTAGCCTGAACGAGCGCTTTTCAATGCGGCTTTGGCGAGCGAAGCGACGACAAACAGCCGGCACCCAAATCGCACCCAATCCTTACGCTGGGCACAAGCGTAAGCAAAAAGAGACCAACGCTAATAAAGTGTCAGTCTCTCATTGAAATTAGCCATCACAATACCGGTAACTCCGGTTTATTGAAATAGTAGCCTTGTAACAAATTAATGCCAAGTTCGTCATGCGCCCAAGCAACCTCATCGGCATTTTCAACGCCTTCTAGAATAAACATCAAGTTGTTTTCCTTAGCAATGTTTAACCAGAACCGAACCCGTTCTTGCATCTGATCGGCATCGTTGCTTTTGCGTAGATTTTGCATCGCAAATTTAACCCCGTTCACGTACGGCAGTAAACCGCGAACGACTTCGAAACTGTTGTCGCTTCCCACGTCATCGATTTCAACTCGAATGCCACCTAACCGATAAATGGCAGTAATTCGGCGCATCGTGACGATATCGGGAACATCCGTGATTTCTACCGTCAGCTCTGCCGGCCCTTCACCGCTTGCTTGGAAGTTCGTCAGGGATTTAGCCACGGCTTCATCTTCAAACTGGCCCTGGGTCAGATTGATTGAGAGTTTGTCGATATGACTGCTAGCCAACGCCTTTTTCATCAAATCGATTTGGGTATCGACCGAAATATCAAACAGTGCGGGTAAGATCCAGCGATCGTGTTCATGGTCGAACATTCGCAATAAGAGCTCGTTTCGGTAACGATTATGTTCTGGTGTAGCAACGTCAGTAATCCCCTGCGTGAAGAAGGCGTACGTTGCCAACAAATCGTGGTTCGACCGTTGGTGTAGCGTTTCGCCTTCCACCGTGATCGTATCCCGGCCAGCCCGCTTGCTCAGATATAAATTATCATCGGCGCGTTTATAGGTGTCTTCAATCGTCCGATCGGTATCACGCATCGCCGTCATGCCAATTGAAATCGTAATGGCAACGTCGTAATCGCCGTAGGAAAAATGCTGCTTACGAATCGTCTCCCAGCATTCCTTGGCAACCGGCAAGACTTCTTCAGGCGTCTGATTAGGGAAGGTAATGTTAAACTCTTCGCCACCCGTTCGGTAAATCCGATGCGCATCACCGTATTTGCCCAACACCTCACTCAACGATGTCGCCACGCCAATTAAAATCGCGTTACCGGCCAAATGCCCGTAGTGGTCGTTAATTTGCTTGAAGTGATCGATGTCTAAACCAATCAACGTCAGCGGCTCCCCGTTTTCGCGGGCTTCATCAAACATCTCGGTGATATCGTGTTGATACAGTGAATACGTTTTGGCGTTGGTCAATTGATCGTAGTTCGCCAACTGTTGCATTTTAATATTCTTAACCGATTCGTGATGCTGTCGGATCCATAACAGCGCTGAGATACCGGCCATGCACCCAAACATAAAGATCGCCTGAATGGCAATCATCGCTCGATCTCCCGGCGCAGAAAACGGTGGTAGAAACGACCAGAACACAACGGCTAGTGCGGTAAATAAAATCACACTCTCTAAGAAGCTCTCCCGAATTCGTGACCGAAAACGGCGCATTACAACGACCCCAACCACTAAAAAGGCAACGGCAAGCCAAAAACGGGTTGTTTCGTAAGTCCCCATATAATGCATCAGCCAAACACTAAGCATGCCAATGATTCGTAGCGCAACCTCTGACTTATTGATTCCCGTATCGAGTAACGGAAAAATCAGCAAAAACAACCCCACGTTGTGAAACATCATCGAATCGGGTCCTTTAACGTACCCCATCAAATGAAAAATCATGCCCGTACCGATCGACATCACCATTAACAGCATTCGGCCACCAATTTGGCGCCAACGCTGAACATCAGCCGTCCGAAAGCTATACACGTACAGTTTTTGATAGTAACTCACAAACCCAGAGGCAAAAAACGTCGCAATAATCAACTGCGCCAACAGCATCGGCAGCGACAAGACTGTTAAATGCAACATCATATTCAAATGAATCCCTAATATCGTATGTGACATCTATCTTCCCTCAATCATCCCGAGCTATTCAATCGCGATAACTCGCCTTTTAATCACCCTATCTGATCTGTTACTTATAAGTAAAAGTATACAATAACTTTCCCGTTTTCAACATTACAGATATTCGAATTTGTGTAATATTAGCCACTGTTAGCCGATTTCATTGACAAGTCTACGGGTTACGTTTGTGTCTAGCGTAAGTGTTGGGTGCGCTTGGGATGTTGGCTGTTTGTCGTCGCTTCGCTCGCCAAAGCCGCATGAAAACCGGCGCTCTCAGTCAACAAAATTCGGCGTCACTTAAACTGTTATTTCCAGGGTTCCTGAAGTTGTAAGAACTTGTCAACCACGCGCTTTCTGGCCACCACGCCGAATGGCCAGATAGGCTTCTGACTTCGTCGAGTCGTGCTGCGCGAGACTGAGAGCTGCATGCAAGGCGACATCGGTAAACCCGCCAGGCCCGGGCGCCTTCACCGATGTCGCCTTGCACACTGCTCTCAACCCGTCTCGCTCCGCACACTTACGCTGGACACAAACGACAGCAACACAAAAAAGCACCAGCTCACAATCAAGCCAGTGCTTCAGAATTAAACTTTAGTTATTTTGCCGTAATGTAACCCTGAGCCTTCAACAGTTCGGCACAGAGGACTGCACCACCAGCGGCGCCACGGGCAGTGTTGTGAGAAAGGCCGACAAACTTCCAGTCGTAGACCTTGTCTTCACGCAACCGACCGATGGAAACGCCCATGCCGTTTTCGAAGTTCACGTCTTGGGTGACTTGTGGCCGGTCGTCTTCCGTCATGTACTGAATAAACTGCTTTGGTGCGCTTGGTAAGCCCAAACGTTGTGGTTCGCCAGAGTAGCTTTCAAGGGCATCAATCAATTCTTGCTTCGTTGGGTTCTTGTGGAACTTCACGAAAGCAGCAGCCGTGTGCCCGTACAAAACTGGTACTCGGATACATTGGGTGGTGATCACTGGGTTATCCGTTGGGACGATGGCCTTTTGTTCATCGTCAACGTGGCCCCAGATCTTCAATGGTTCGCGTTCAGACTTTTCTTCTTCACCGCTGATGAACGGAATCACGTTGCCCACCATTTCTGGCCAGTCTTTGAAAGTCTTACCAGCACCTGAAATGGCTTGGTAAGTCGTTGCAACGACTTCGTAAGGTTCAAATTGGCGCCAAGCGGATAGTGCTGGCGTGTAACTTTGAATCGAACAGTTTGGCTTAACGGCGATGAAGCCTCGCTTCGTACCTAAGCGTTCGCGTTGGTACTTGATCACATCCGTGTGTTCTGGATTGATTTCTGGAATCACCATTGGCACATCAGCGGTCCAACGGTGAGCACTGTTGTTTGACACAACTGGTGTTTCAGCCTTGGCGTAGGCTTCTTCCAACTTCCGGGTATCAGCCTTGTCCAAGCTAATGGCAGAAAAGACAAAATCGACTTGGCTGGCAATGTCGTCAACGTTAGCGGCATCTTGCAATACTAATTGCTTAACGGCTTCGGGTACTGGCACATCCATCTTCCAGCGACCATCAACGGCAGCTTCGTAGGTCTTGCCAGCGCTGTGAGCACTTGCTGCAACTAACACGACTTCAAACCATGGGTGATTGTCGAGTAAGGTGACGAATCGTTGACCGACCATCCCCGTTGCCCCAATCACACCAACTCTTAACTTATCACTCATTTTACGTACCTCGATTTCAGTTCATTTTTAGCACTGAGTCGTCGCCTGCCAAAAGCTGACAAACTGCCCGGTGAGTTGTTATATCATTTAATACATGATTATGGCTTCAATGTCAATTGAATTGACCACAATTTATTAAAGACAGGTTAATTTATTAAAATTGTCCCGTTTTTATAAGGATTTAACGAAGGTCGTCATCCGCGCCATCGCCACTTTCAGATTCTCATCCGAAGCCGCGTAAGAGAACCGAATGTAGCCTTCACCACCAGCACCAAAGGCACTGCCGGGAACGCCACCAACCTTAGCTTTTTCAGCTAAGTCCTTCGCAAACTTCACGTCATCCTTGCCGTAAGCGGCTGGAATCTTGACGAAGGCGTAAAACGCTCCTGATGGCGTTGGCATTTCAAGGCCCATACCATTGATGGCTTGTTCAACGAAGTCGCGCCGCTTTTGGTAAATTGCGCGCATTTCAACGGGGTCTTGTAACCCGTTTTCTAAGGCTTCACGAGCACCGGCTTGCGCTGGGTTCGATGGTGAGGTCACCATGAAGGCGTGCATCTTGGTAGCACTGGCCGCAAATTCTGCGGGTGCAGCGATGTAGCCGATTCGCCAGCCAGTCATTGCGTGAGATTTGGATAATCCGTTGATCAACACGGTCCGTTCTGGCAGTAACTTGGCGATGGAGAAGTGTTCCACGCCGTAGACTAATTCGCTGTAGATTTCATCCGCAATCACGAAGAGGTGGTGGGCTTTGATGACTTCGGCCAACGCTTCAATATCAGCTTGGCTATATTCCACACCAGTTGGGTTGCCTGGGTAGTTTAAGAGGATCGCCTTAACAGCGGGACCCTCCTTCGCCAAGGTGGCTTCCAATCGTTCTGGCGTCAACACAAAGTCGTCCGCTGACGTATCCAATTGAATCACTTCAGCCCCGGCAATGGTGACGAGTGGGAAATACAGGGCGAAGGCTGGTGTTGGGATAATCACCTTATCACCAGGGTTTAGCATGGCCAAGAAGCTTGCACAAACCGCTTCCGTTGCCCCAACCGTTGTAATGATTTCAGTTTCAGGATCGTAATCTAATCCTTGGCTCACTTGCAAGTAGTGACTGATGGCGCGCCGTAGTTCAATGGTCCCCTTTTGCGCTGAGTAGTGGGAATCGTTATCCTTAATGCTTTGAATCGCCGCTTCCTTAACGTGTTCGGGGGTGTTCATGTCCGGTTCCCCTAACGTTAATTTGACGATTCCGGGAATTGCAGAAATCTTTTGATCAAACTCCCGGATTCCGGAAGGTCCCACCTGGTTCAAACGGTCATTGACTTGGCTGGAAAGTTCACTCGCTAATTTTGGCACCGTTGTCACTCCTTAATTAAAATCCGCTGACGATTTCGTTAGCTTCATTTCGAATAATCACGTTGCGTCTGCCAGCTTGACTGCCACTGGCGACCAACGCAGTTCGGTGAAGCCCAATGGGCCTCACCGAATAAGTTTAATATTCACATTATAAAACAATTAGAGGACGTTTTCGAGTCCCACAACTAATTCGTTCAAATCAAGCACGTTATCCATCGCCACTTTGACGCCGGTCATGAAGGATTCGCGATCAAAGGAATCTTGGCGAATCGTCAAGGCTTCACCCGGACCACCGAAGAGGACTTGTTCGTGGGCCACGTAACCTGGTAAGCGAACCGCGTGGATCCGGATCCCGTTGTAGTCGCCACCACGAACACCCGCGAGTGATTCTGTTTCGGCTGGGTTGCCCTGCTTGTGCTTTGGGCGAACCTCATCGATCAACTTAGCCGTGCTCAACGCCGTTCCAGAAGGCGCATCCGCCTTGTTGTCGTGATGCATTTCAATAATTTCAACGTCTGGAAAGTAGGCAGCGGCTTCCTTGGCAAACTTCATTAACAATACAGCGGACATGCCGAAGTTTGGCGCAATCAACCCGCCAAGTTGTTGCTTAGCAGCTAGCGCCTGTAATTCGGTCACTTGTTCGTCAGTCAAACCGGTCGTCCCCACAACGGGGTGAATGCCGTGTTCGATTGCAAACTTAACGTTGGGATAAACCACGCTTGGTAACGTAAAGTCGATCCAGATATCGGCATCCGTTTGAATGTCGGCTAACGCGCCAAAAATCTGAACGTTAGCGGGCAGGTCGTAGTCAGCAGGTGTCGTTGACGTTAAGCCAGCCGCAAACCCAGCAACTAATTCGTAACCGGCCGTTCGTTGCACTAACCGAACCGCCTTTTGGCCCATCGCACCGGTAAAGCCGGCAATTAATACTTTCGTCATCTAATTAAGCCTCCAACTCTACGGCAACTTGGTGGGTCAACGCATCAGCATCTAAGTCCAACGCTACGGCTAATTGCGACTTTTCAGCATCGTTCAATGAGGCAATTGGTAAGCGGCAGTCGCCAACGCCAAAACCTTGGGCGTTCAAAACGGCCTTGATTGGTGATGGAGATGGGAACATGAAGCAAGCCGCCATCTTAGGGGTCAATTGGCGCTTCAACTGACCAGCCTGAGCTAAGTCACCGGCGTACAAGGCATCGTACATCGCCCGAATCTGGGTGCCGTAAATGTGTGAGGCCACTGAGATCACGCCAGCACCGCCAACAACACGGGCAGATAAGGCTTGGGCATCTTCACCACTGTAAACGTAGAAGCCTTCAGCGGTATTTTCAACCAAATACTCAATATCTTCGATTGAGGTACACTGCTTAACACCTGCGATCATTGGGTTTTCAGATAAGGTAACGATCGTGTCATTGCTCATAGTTACCCCGGTCCGACCAGGAATGTTGTACATGATCAGTGGCTTTTCGGCAGCCGCTGCAACGGCGTTGAAGTGTGCGATCATGCCGCGTTGGTTAGGCTTGTTGTAGTATGGCACAACCACTAAGGCGTAATCGATGCCGTCAATGTGGGTCACTTCTTGCGTCAATTCAGCGGTTTCGCGGGTGTTGTTGCTCCCGGTACCAGCGATCACTGGTACGCGACCGTTAATGATTTGCGCAAAGCGAGTGTAAAGTTCAATCTTTTCATCATGGCTTAACGTGGGGGTTTCACCAGTCGTCCCGCCAATCACGAAACCGCGACTCCCTGTTTCCAATAAGTGGTTGGTCAGGCGTTCAAGGGCGTCGTAGTTAATTTGGTCATTGTCATCAAATGGGGTAATAATTGCGGTCATTAAATCAACGTTTTCTAATGTAGTCATTTGAATTACTTCCTTTTTTAGTTGGCGGTTACGAGCCGTAGATTTTTTTAATTAGTGAGCCATGCGATCCGTCATAAAGCCGGTAATGGCGTTGATACCTGCCATGATTGCGGCTTCGTTAGGGTTCAACGTGGCTGAATGGAGTTGTGAGTCATCTTCGACCCCCAACCAAAACATGGTCCCGGGAATCTTGGAGAGTAGGTAACCGAAATCTTCGCCGGTCATTGCTGGCTTCGTTTCGATGTAGTTAACGTCTGAAGCGTTTTCCATGTAGTCAATAAAGGGTTGAGTCAGTTCAGGATCATTTTCCACTGGCAGGTAACCGCCCTGGTTTAGCGTCACTGTAACATCCGCGTTGAAACTCTTGGCGATGCCATCACCGACTTCTTGCAGACGTTGGTCGATTTTTTCAATCATCACCTGAGTGAGACCCCGAATCGTGCCTTCAATGTGGGCGTGGCCGGCAATCACGTTCCGAATCGTACCGGCTTCAAGCTTGCCTAAGGTGATGACGCCACCTTCGATTGGATCGATGCTCCGAGAAATAATCGTTTGAACTTGGCTAATCAGATGCGCTGCAGCCACCACCATGTCGTTGGCGTCTTGCGGGTAAGCAGCGTGACCACCCTTGCCTTCAAGGTCAATGTTAACTTCGGTCGTTCCGGCAAACAGCGTGCCCAGTCGGCAACCAATCGCACCAGCAGGCAGATCGGGATTATCGTGTAAGCCGTAAAATTCATCCGGCCGCCATTCTCCTTCAAACACGCCCAGTTCGTAGGCGAGCTTACCGCCATTTTGACTTTCCTCAGCTGGTTGGAAGAAGAAAATCAGGTTATCGGTTGGTTGGTGCTCCGAGAAGTAACTTAAAACGCCCAAGGCAACCGTCATGTGAATATCGTGACCACAAGCATGCATCACACCAGGGTTTTTAGAAGCAAACGGTAGGCCGGTCTTTTCGCTCACCGGTAAAGCATCGATATCTGTCCGGTAACCCAGCGTTCGCTGTGGTGCGCTACCAGCAACCCGTACTAACAGGGCTGTCGGCAGATCCGGCACGTGTTTAATGGTTAAATACTGCTGGTTGAAACCAGTAATCACCTTTTCCAAGTAGGCTGCCGTCCGAAATTCGTTGAGCGCCAACTCTGGCATGGCGTGTAAATCACGCCGAATCTGAATGAGGTTTTTCTCTGTTAGTACGGCCATGTCATCACAACTTTCTTAAATCGTCTTCCAAGCCGGTCTTCGACTCAGTTTGATCATCAACATTCTTAACGAACCGGGCAGGTACCCCGGCAACCATCGTGTGTGGTGCAACGTCTTTGGTCACAATGGCGCCGGCCGCAACAACGGCCCCTTCGCCAACGTGAACGCCTTCGATCACAACAGCGTTCGCACCGATCAACACGTTATCGTCAACCCGAACTGGTTGGGCTGAAGCGGGTTCAACCACCCCAGCTAACACGGTCCCGGCACCGATGTGGGCGTGTTTTCCGACAATGGCCCGACCACCTAAGATGGCACCCATATCGATCATAGTATCAGCACCAATTTCAGCACCAATGTTGATCACGGCACCCATCATGATGACGGCGTTGTCGCCAATCAACACTTGGTCGCGAATCAAGGCACCGGGTTCGATCCGGGCGTTGATGCCCTTCATATCTAATAATGGAACAGCGGAGTTACGGGTTTGGTTTTCAACTTCGGTTTCGGTGATTTCGGCCTTGTGGGCTGCCAAGAACGGACTAACATCCGCCCAGTCACCAAACAGCACGCCAGTCTTCGTTTCAATGAAGGCTTTGATGCTTTCAGGGACGTCCAGGTTCGCAAGGTCCCCCTTGATGTAAACCTTCACCGGCGTTTTCTTTGGGGCGTTGCCAATAAAATCAATAATTGCTTGTGCGTCTAATTCAGCCATTTAGTTCTCCTCGTCTCTCTCGTTTAAATATAATAGGTAGTTTTTTATCGTTATTTTGCTTGGTAAGGTCGATCTAACCGCGTCAGGTCGGCGTATGATTCGCGTTCAACAACTAACGCTGATTCACCGTTTTCCACGAAGACCACTGCTGGCCGGGGGTTACGATTGTAGTTAGAAGCCATTGAGTAACCGTAAGCGCCGGTGTCTAAGATGGCCACCACGTCGCCGGGCTTCGTTGCTGGTAACTTGGCGTTGTCGATCAGGATGTCGCCAGATTCACAGTATTTTCCAGCCAAATGCACCGTTTCGGTTGGCTTTGCGGCTGGGTCGTTAGCTAGCACGGCTTCATATTCGGCTTGATACAAGGCTGGCCGAATGTTGTCGCCCATCCCACCGTCAACGGTGAGGTAACTTTGTAGGCCAGGAACGTCTTTGCGGGAGCCCACCGTGTACAAGCTGTAACCGGCAGGACCGGCAATCGAGCGACCTGGTTCGATCCAAACAGCTGGCATGTCTAAGCCACGGTCACTGGCGCTTTGCTTGATGGTCTTCACGATGGCGTCCACGAATGCTTCGGGGGCCAGTGGGTGATCATCCTTCGTATATTGAATCCCGAAGCCGCCACCAACGTTGATGACTTCTGGTTGGTAACCGAATTGGGCGTGCCAGTCGGCCGCAATCTCTACTAATTTATCCGCGGCCATTTGGAACCCGTTTAGTTCAAAAATTTGGGAACCGATGTGGGCGTGAATCCCAAGCATGTTCATCCGAGGGTTCGCTAACACTTGTTGAAGGGCTTTAGCAGCTTGGCCAGAGTTTAAATCAAAGCCAAACTTACTATCTTCTTGCCCGGTTGAAATGTATTCGTGAGTGTGCGCTGAAACCCCGGGGGTGATGCGCATCATTACGGCGGCGCTGGTATCGTGAGCTTCCAAAACAGCGTTTAAGAGTTCGATTTCGTGGAAGTTATCCAACACGATCACGCCAACGTGGTTGCTGACGGCCATCTCTAATTCTGCTTGGGACTTGTTGTTACCGTGGAAACTCACGTGGGCCATTGGAAAACCGGCTTGAATGGCGGTGTATAACTCGCCGCCGGAAACCACGTCGATGTGGGCGTCTTCTTGGTCGATCACTTGGTACATCGCAATCGTTGCAAAGGCCTTGCTGGCATAGCTGACGGCGTAATCAACGCCGTTATCTTCAAAAACGGATTTGAATCGCCGAATCTGATCACGAATCTTCGAGACATCGTATACGGCCAGTGGCGTTTGGTACTGGGCAGCAAGTTTCGTTGCATCTACACCGCCAATGGTTAAATGCCCTGCTTCGTTAATCTGTTGGTTCGTCAATTGTTCACTCATGTTGTGACCTCCGCTAATTGTTGTTTTTCACGCTAAATGCTGCCTAAGACGTCAAAAAAGGGATCCTTTTGTTTACGCTAAACAAAAGGATCCCCAAATATTATGATCACATCATTATTCGGTAGTATCATTTTCGATAGCGCCCCGCGGGGATATGCCCCGCGACAGTCCGTGATTTCTTAGACCACGTCCCAGCTAACCTACTGCTGTAACAGCAAGCGCTTCGGCGACCGCCCCTTTTGACCAGCTTCAACGTTCTTACAGAAACTCAGCTGATGGACTCATGTGGGTCGCAACCTCTTCGATTTACTTAAGAGTTTATAATGGTTTTCTTAGATAGTCAAGGGTAATTTTAATTTAGAGTGCGGAGCGAGGCGGTTAGAAGGTGGAGTATAAGGGCGCCTAAGTGAAACTGCCGGGCTTTGGCAGTTTTGCTTAGGCGCCCTTATATGCAACCTTCTGCCTCGCTCCGCACGTTTCGGCGTGGCAGCCAGAACGAACCAAAATCAGCAAACTTCACTCCAGTAATTGACCTGCGGAAATTAAAAGCCCCAGTAGCGCCGAAATTACATAACAGCAATACTCGTCGCCAGTACCCGTTTGGTGAGGAAAAGTCTAATCGAACTGGAACACTCTTATATGCAACCCTCTGCCCCGGTTTGCGCGTTTACTTTACTGAGTACACAGTCTCATTCCAACTACCATGCTGAAACGTGCGCAAGAAAAGCAGCGGGTCGCACGTAAGCCGGGTCAAACAAAACTACCAAGCCCAGCAGCTTCACTTACCCCGCCTTACACCCCACCTGCCAACCGCCTTTTTCACACTCTCGCAAAAAAACATTATTACTACTTACCCCCACCAAAACCCGCCCCACAATCCTCAAATAAAAGTTGCGAAACGTTTGGAAAATGTTAGAATTCAATTTAATTATTAACCGTTCGTGATAGTTTCGACTGGCACGTTAACGGACAAGGAGTGACTCGATAGTGAAAGTCGTTAAGTTCGGGGGCAGCTCATTAGCTGATGGCCCTCAGTTTCAAAAGGTAATTGATATTATGACCGCGGATGCAGATCGTCAAGTGATGATCACTTCAGCTCCCGGCAAACGGTTCGATGATGACATTAAAGTCACCGATCTTTTAATTAAATATGCAGAAGCAACGATTAAAAATTCAGATACGGCTGACGTCTTCGATCAAATTTTTGCCCGTTACGAAGCCATTGGTGACTTCTTCAACTTAACCGAAGACGACCTCGCCCCCATTTGGATGACGTTAAACGAACTGCCCACTCAGGATTATCCTGATGATAACTACCTGATGGCGGCTTTCAAGGCCCATGGCGAACGCTTGAACGCCCGTTTAATGGCCATTGTTTTGAACAAACTTGGCATTAACGCCCGCTTTGTGGATCCAAAAGAAATCGGCCTCGTGGTCAGTGATGAACCCAACAACGCCAGTGTCCTTCCTGAAACCTACGATAACTTCGCTAAGTTTACCTATGGTGATGAAAAGCTCATCTTCCCCGGCTTCTTTGGCTTTACTGAAGCCGGTCAAATCGCCACCTTCTCCCGTGGTGGCTCCGACATTACGGGCGCCATCGTCGCTCGTGGATTAAAAGCCGACCTCTACGAAAACTTCACCGATGTTGACGCCATTTACGCCGCCAATCCTAAAATCGTTGACCACCCACTAGCCATTCCAAAGATGACGTACCGGGAGATGCGGGAACTTTCCTACGCTGGTTTCTCAGTCTTTCACGATGAAGCCATCATTCCCGCCATTGAAGGTCAGATTCCAATCAACGTTAAAAACACCAACCGGCCTGAACTTCCCGGGACGTTAATCGTTCCCGAAACACAGGTCCACCCCACCCAAACTATCACCGGGGTTGCCAGTTCTAACCGGTTCGCAGCACTTTACCTGCACCGCTACCTGTTGAACAAGGAAGTTGGCTTCACGCTGAAACTGCTCCAAGTGCTCTACGCATACGGCGTTTCCTACGAACACATGCCTTCTGGGATCGATGATTTAACGATCATCTTTGATAAAACCCAACTCAACGATGATACGATTCACGCTATGTGTACCGACATCGAAGACGCGCTTCATCCCGATACCCTCGAATGGATCGATGATTACGCCATCATCATGGTGGTTGGCGAAGGCATGCGCAACAAGGTCGGTGCCATTGAACACATCGTGGCCCCACTGGTTCAACGTGAGATTGGCGTTCACATGATCAACCAAGGCGCTTCCCGGATTTCAATTATGCTGGGGACTCGCCAAGCAGATGCGAACGAAGCCGTTAAAGGCATTTATAACGAATTTTTCAACAAATAATAAGCTAAACACACGACAATGGCAGGTTAACCTGCTAGAATAAGCAACATTATTAATTACCCGATAAGGAGCGCTCACAATGGTGCAATTACGCAAGGTTCATGGTTCCGAAAACCACTTTTTCTTACTCGACCAAACCACGTTGACTCAAAAGCTGACCGACCCCGAACTGGTCGCTTTGGCCCAACAACTCACTAACCCCGCAACCGGGATCTTAGACGGCGCCGATGGTATCTTAGTTGTCGATGATTCCGAACACGACAACGTTTTAGGCCAAATGCGGGTCATCAACGCCGACGGCAGTGAAGCCTCAATGTGTGGCAACGGCCTGCGGACAGTTTCCCGGTATTTGTCAGAGAAATACCACACGAACCAGTTCAAGGTTCAGACGTTGACCGCTGACCTTCAAGTTAGCCGCCAAAGCGACTTGGCTGCACAGGTTCCCGCTTTTAGTGTTGAAATCTCACCCGTTCGCTTCAATCCCGAAGCCTTTCCGTTCCAAAACCTCGGCGATGGCGCTTTAATCGACACACCGGTGCCCGCTTTCGTTAGCGGTTTGAACTTCACCGCGATTGCCGTTCCTAACCCGCACTTGATCAGCTTTGTGACCGAAGATGGCATCAACAACGATGATTTAGGCAACTTGGGCACTAAGTTAAACCAGCCAAACGAGTACTTCCCGGACGGTGTTAACGTTAGCTTCGCCCAAATTCTAGGCAAGAACCAACTCTTCGTCCGGACCTTTGAACGGGGCGTTGGTTTCACAAATGCTTGTGGTACCGGCATGTCAGCGACAAGTTTAGCTTTCGCTATGACGCACGCCAACCTCGCCGACTTTGACCAACTAATTACCGTTTACAACCCAGGTGGGATGGTCAAGACTCGTGTTCACCAAACCGAAGATCGTTACTGGATCGACTTGATCGGCAACGCTACTGAAACGCACTTCATCGACGTTGACGAAGCCGAACTCCACGCTGCTAACGTCACCGACGCAACGACTGACGTTACCGAAACCACTGAAGAAGCGGCTTACTTGAAGTTTGTGGACTCATTACCAAAGGTTTCTAGCATTGCGGTTAAGAAGTAATTTTGAATAGATATGCAAAAGCACGTTACCGAATTAATTGTCGGTAACGTGCTTTTTTTGCTGTCGTTTGTGTCCAGCGTAAGTGTTGAGTGTGATTTGGGTGTTGGCTGTTTGTCATCGCTTCGCTCGCCAAAGCCGCATGAAAACCGGCGCTCTCAGGCTACAAAATTCGGCGCCACTTAAACTGTCATTTCTAGGGTTCCTGAAGCTGTAGAAGCCTGTCAACCACGCGCTTTCTGGCCACCACGCCGAATGGTGCTGCGCGAGACTGAGAGCTGCATGTAGGGGCACTTCGATAAAACCGCCAGGCCCGGGCGCTTTCACCGAAGTGCCCCTACACACCGCTCTCAACCCGTCTCGCTCCGCACACTATCACTGGACACAAACGACAGCAAAAAAAGCGTCAGCGATTACAATAATCACTAACGCTTTCATCAACTAAACTATACCAACTTACTCTGTGCCAGTTTCAGCACCGCATCCGCCACAGTTTCACTCGTAAATCGTTGCATCGGCGTGATGCCATGACGATCCTTGTATGCCACGGGATGGGTTGCAACTACGGCAACGCTCAAGCCGTTTTCGGTCAGGAAAACCTGCCCTAACTGTTTGAACTTGCCCTTGGTATGCCGGCCAGTTCGCCACGAATGTAACTGAAAGTCGGTTTGATCCTTAATGACGTACTGGCCACTCTGATCCTGTTCAACCGGAACGCCCACGTACTCACTAACGGGATACTTTGCTTTTGCCACAATGTCACCTACTGTTTATCAATTAAAATTTCGGCTACTAAGTCGCTTAACTCATCGTCGCTCAACAACTTACGTAACCACCGTTTATTGAGCTTAGCCGTTAAATCAGCGCTTGTCAACGGGGCATCAATTAGTTGGGCTTCAAGTTTATGCGCCAATTTTGCATCTAACAAGTCGCCGTAAACAGCAACCTTCGTAATCGTTTGGTCTGTGACCATCAAGTTAAGGGTCAAGTTACCAGCCGCAAACTGCTTGAAACGGTAGCGGTTGAAGCCCGGATTTTCGCCGTAATTCCAGTCCGCCGTCCGGTATTTCTCAGCTAACCGGGCATCGATGACTTTCCAGTCGTCATCCGTTAGGTGATAGGTTTCGATATCGCTTAGTTGGTCGACGTGGAACAACTTCAACAATAACTGCTCCTTGAAGCCTTCGCTATCGAGTTGTTGATATTCAGGTGCCAAATGCGATTTGATGTTTTCGATATCACTGCGGTTTGATTTGACCCACTTACCATTGATGCGATCTTCAACCGGATGCAGGGCTTCGCTGGCAGCCGCAATGTCCATATCAAACATCAACGTCCCCCCGGCGGCGTAGGCATCGCCCGCTTTCACCATTGTCATGCCAGTAAATTTATGGTTATTGACAACAAGGTCGCTGCGTCCCCGTAATTCAGCATCTGTTGCGCCTAGTTCATGCAACGCATTCAAGACAGGCATAGCAAAACTGCTGTAATCGCCCCACTTAGAACCGTCATCGGGATCCCCAACAACGATGTTTTCAAAAATCAGATTGCCCATATCATGGTAAACTGCTCCACCACCGGATGATCGGCGAACCAGTTCAATTTTGTTCTCCCGAAGGTATGGCACATTCACCTCGGCAAATACATTTTGGTTAACGCCAACGATCACTGATGGCGCGTTGATGTACATGATTAACCCGTGTCCGGGGAGTTTTAAGTCATTGATCAAGTAATTATCTAACGATTGGTTCACAATCGGATCGTAAACTGGTTGGCCATTTCGGCTAGTATCGATTAAAAACATGCGCGGATTCCTCCTGTATTTTCAGGTATCTAGCTCTATTCTAAAGTTTTTCGCGTGATTATGCCATGATTAATGTCAACCGCTTTCATAATTTGTGAAATCTCGGTATACTGATGGTAATAGAACATTTAGAGGGAGACGATCATTATGGCAACACAACCATCATTCTGGACAAAATTGGTTCAAAGCATTAAACGACTTTTTGGTGGCCAACCGGAATTTAAACCAACTGAAAAAGATGGCGTTTGGTACCAACAGGTTAAACCTGGCGTTATTCGGATGGGGATCACTGCGGACGCCTACCAAGACTTAGGCGATATTTCATTTATGGACTTCTCCTCACCAGATAACCAACTCGAAACTGGCGACGACCTGCTTGAGTTAGAGGGTGCCAAAGCCGTTGAAACTTTAAAGTCACCCATCAGTGGCACGATCATTGCGCGTAATAATGACCTGTTACAACAGACGGATCAACTGGGAAATCGAGCAATGAAGGATAACTGGCTGGTGGAAGTGCAAAGCGCATAACCCTAAAATCAGCGTTGCTTCAACTCAAAACGAGTTCGCCATTTTTCGAAATCGGCGGACTTTTTTTGTCACAACGCAACTAAAATCACACAAAAATCCGGTGATTACCTATCAGGTAACCACCGGATTTTTTAGTTATATCTTGAAACGACTCACGTTACTTTTCGTTTTCAAGCTTTTCAGCATCTTCGTCAATAGTTGCGAAGCCAGACTTGGTGCTCTTTGGCTTTGGGTGCTTTGCGCGCTCTTCTTCCGCTTTTTCGATCAATGCCTTACGTTGTTCCTTACTTAACTTGTTAGCCATTTAAATCGCGCTCCCTTACTATTTCAAAACTGTTAGGGCTTCCTAACAGTTCTTATGGTAGCACTTTTTTCGAGATTTGTTAAAAATATATGGCTGACTTAACGAAATGTTCATTAACTTTGCAGAATCGACAGACATTCTGCCTTTTTTAACTTAAATTCAGTTCCAAATAACTGTCACTTAACGCCCATTTTATCGCCATTGTCGCAAATATTTAGTTGTTCTCATCAAGTATCAAATTCGGAAAAAAATGACGTTGGTATCGTTGCCCTTTTTGCTTATCTACCGACTGTTTAAGTTGGAATCAACTTCCTTTTTAAATTAAAGCCGAATTAAATTACAATTCACCGCTAGTATTATTCGCAGTTTTGTTATAAAATCAATTCAAATCTGGAATTCAATCCGCGCTAAATTAGCAATATTCACAAAAAAATTATTGCATATGCAGTTTTTGCATAAATTAAAACGTGGTTGAAATAACTGATTTTTCCATTGTTTGTAAAAAATGCGATTGTATCAAGGTTTGAGAACGTTGTCACCCGTTGTTCACAGTTAAAGTTATGTTGGAATTAGTTAATCAATTAAGTTTATAACAATGCATATATTTAGTTAAAAACTTATAAATAACTGATTTTTACAGTTTTAATGCATAAACACGCTTGACATATTCTCATAATTCTCTTATCTTATACAAAAAGCAATTAACACCGTCCCGTGAGGCGGAAATTGAGGAGGTTATTCAAACATGAAAAAATATTTAACACTTGAGAACGGTGATCAGTTCATTGGAACTGCCTGTGGTGATTTAAGCAAAGAAATTAAAGGTGAACTTGTCTTCACAACCAGCATGGTCGGGTACCAAGAAACCCTCACTGACCCCTCATACACCAACCAGATTATTACATTTACCTATCCCCTTATCGGCAACTACGGCATTTCACTTCACGCAAATCAATCGCCGACCGTTGCCGCGTCGGCCGTTGTTATGCAAGAACTTGCATCAACGGTTTTTCATTACCAAAGTGTCATGACTCTCGATGAGTTCTTGAAAAAAGCCGGCGTTCCTGGGATTTCAGGTATCGATACGCGTCAATTGACGAAGATTATTCGGAAGCATGGGACGATGAAAGCTAGCTTAACCAATCAACCATTGGCCGCTAGCAGCTTTAACGCCACTCAATCCGTTGAATCGGTTGTCAAATCCGCAACCTTCTCAACCCCTCAGGCCGAAAAGCCTGACCACGTTGTCCTGATGGACTTTGGCGTTAAGACCAACATCGTGGAATCTCTTAAGAACTTTGGCGCCAACGTCACCGTTGTGACCCCAGACGCCAGTTTCGAATCTATTTCAGCCCTGCACCCAGATGGGATCTTACTCTCTAACGGTCCAGGCAACCCTGAGGATTTTGCGGACGCCTTACCAGTCATCCGTCAACTTCAAGACACCTACCCACTGTTCGGTATCTGCCTTGGTCACCAACTATTAGCCTTGGCTAACGGCGCCCGGACCTACAAAATGGTCTTTGGTCACCGTGGCATCAACCATCCCGTTAAGAACCTGTTAACTGGCGAAGTGGTCATCACTTCTCAAAACCATGGTTATGCCGTTGACGTTGACTCAGTTGAAGATACCCCACTCGAAGTGACCGCGCTTGAAATCAATGATAAGACCTGCGAAGGCCTGCGCTATCCGGGACGACCCGTCTTTTCAGTGCAGTACCATCCAGAAGCCGCACCTGGCCCACACGAAGCCACTCGGCTATTCAGTCAATTTATCGATTTAATGCACGCGAACGGGGGAGTAGAAAATGCCTAAAAGAACAGATATTAACAAAATCGTCATCATTGGTTCCGGTCCAATCGTGATCGGCCAAGCCGCTGAATTTGACTACGCTGGTAGCCAAGCGTGCTTAAGCTTGAAGGAGGAAGGTTACGAAACCATCCTCATCAACTCTAACCCCGCCACGATCATGACCGACGATGAAATCGCCGATAAGGTCTATCTCGAACCCTTGACGGTTGAGAGTGTCACTGAAATTTTGAAAAAAGAACAACCAGACGCCATCTTACCAACTTTGGGTGGCCAAACTGGTTTAAACTTGGCCGTTAAACTGGCTAAAACCGGTGTCTTAAAGGAACTCAACATCGAACTCCTGGGCACCAACTTACACACCATTAACCAAGCCGAAGACCGGGAAGAATTTAAGGCGTTGATGCATGAACTGGATCAACCCATTCCACCTTCGTTGACGGTTTACGATTTACAAGCCGGTTTAGACTTTGCCCATGAAATTGGCTACCCCGTTATCATTCGGCCAGCCTACACCTTGGGCGGTACTGGTGGCGGCTTTGCGAACAACGATGCTGAAATGACCACGGTGCTTAGTCGTGGTTTGACCATGTCACCTGAAACGGAATGCTTGATTGAAAAGAGCATCGCCGGCTACAAAGAAATTGAATTTGAAGTCATGCGTGACCATAATGGGAGTTCAATCATTGTGACTGGGATGGAAAACTTTGATCCCGTGGGTGTGCATACCGGTGATTCCATCGTGTTTGCCCCAACCCAAACGTTGACTGATAAAGAATATCAACGGCTCCGGGACGCTTCATTGACCATCGTGAACGCCTTGAAGATCGAAGGCGGCTGCAACGTGCAACTGGCCCAAGATCCTTATAGCGAAGCTTACTACGTGATTGAAGTTAATCCGCGGGTCAGCCGGTCTTCTGCTTTGGCTTCCAAAGCAACTGGTTACCCAATCGCCAAAATTGCGGCTAAAATTGCGGTAGGCTTGAACCTTGATGAAATCATCAACCCAATCACCCAAACGACTTACGCGATGTTTGAACCCGCTTTGGACTACGTGGTTGCTAAGATTCCCCGCTTCGCATTTGATAAATTCTACAATGCTGATCGGACTTTAGGGACCCAAATGAAGGCCACCGGTGAAGTCATGGCTATCGGGAGCAACATTGAAGAATCACTGCTCAAAGCTGTTCAATCACTTGAATTGGATGCCAAGATGCAAAACACCCTGTTGCCAGAAGATGCTGAAGGCAAGTCCTTAGACGAACTGCTGGCAAAGATTCCGGTCGATACTGACATTCGCTTGTTCGAATTATTTGCCGCCATCGCTAAGGGGGCAACGCTTGAACAACTTCACGATGCCACCAAGATCGATGAATTCTTCCTCATCAAGTTGTTCAACATCATGGACATGCAAAAGCAACTGGTGACTGGCATGTTGACCGCTGATCTTGTGCTTCAAGCGCAAAAGCTCGGCTTTGATGATGCCATGATCAAGGCGGTTAACCCGGTCAACGACCACGAGCTCAAGCAACTCCATGAGATGGCTGATCAACAGCTCGTCTACAAGATGGTTGATACTTGTGCGGCTGAATTTGAAAGCTTTACCCCCTACTTCTACAGCACGGTGGGCACTGAAAACGAAAGTAAGCCACTTGGTAACAGCATCGTTGTTATCGGCGCTGGTCCGATCCGGATCGGCCAAGGGGTTGAATTTGACTACACCACTGTTCACTCAGTTAAAGCCATTCAATCTGCTGGTTACAACGCCATCATCATCAACAACAACCCTGAAACGGTGTCCACCGACTTCTCGATTTCAGATAAGCTCTACTTCGAGCCACTGACGATCGACAGTGTCATGAACATCATCAACCTGGAGCAACCAATCGGTGTCATTGTCCAATTCGGTGGTCAAACGGCCATCAACTTGACCCAGGAACTGACCGACCGTGGTGTTCACATCTTAGGGACGTCAATGGACGGCATCGAACAAACCGAAAACCGGCACGATTTCGAAGAACTGTTGATTGCTAAAGGCATCGCCCATCCAAAGGGTGATACCGCAATGAACATGGAAGAAGCGCACCACATCGCAACCGCTTTAGGCTACCCAGTCCTCGTTCGGCCAAGTTTCGTGCTTGGTGGTAAAGGGATGGCCATCGTTCATAATCAAGATGAATTGAACGATTACCTCATCCCCGCTCTGAAGAATAGCGGCGGCCAACCAATCTTGGTTGATAAGTACATCCATGGGACTGAATGTGAAGTTGATATCCTGAGTGACGGCGATCAAGTCTTCATTCCAGGAATCATGGAGCATTTGGAAGGCGCTGGGGTCCATTCAGGTGATTCAATCGCCATGTACCCACCACAGCATTTAACCGATGCTCAAAAAGCTGAAATCGTAAAGATTGCCACTCAAATCGGTGAATCCGTTCACTGTGTCGGCATGATGAATATTCAATTCATCGTGGCAGACCAAGTCTACGTCATCGAAGTGAACCCACGGGCTTCTCGGACGGTGCCATTTATGAGTAAAATCACTCATAAGCACTTAGCACAACTGGCGACCCAAATGATCATCGGCAAGTCACTTGCTGAAATTGGTCTTGAACCCGGTTTATTCCCAGAACCAGACAGCGTTTACGTTAAAGCACCCGTCTTCTCATTTGCGAAGTTACCTGGTGCCCCAACCGCGTTGAGTCCTGAAATGAAGTCAACTGGTGAAGACCTCGGTCATGGTAAGACTCTGGGAGAAGCACTTCACCGGGCCTTCTTCGATAGCTATCACTTTGATAGCCATGTCACTGGTCCAATCATGGTGACGCCAACGGATGCTAAGAATACCGAGTTAATGGACGCTTTGGCTTCCGCCGGTTACCCGCACACCGTTTACGAACTTGACCAAGCTTGGCCAGACGACCTTGCCTTCGTGCTTGCAACTGAAGACGAATCTGACTTGGCTAAACAGTTAACGACTCGGGCTTTGAGTCATGAAGTGACCTTGTTTACTGCGCAGGATACGGCAGCTGCTTTGGCGACTGTACCTAGTGTGGAAAGAGCTTAGATTAAAGATAACTAGTTAACTAGCAATATAAATAGACCATCTGATTGACCCTTTGGGGGTTGATTGGATGGTCTGTTTTTTTGTAAATGGCTGTTGTGTCCTTGATCCTTGAAGCTGGTCAGCCTTTGTTCATTGCTGTTCTTGAGTCTAAACGTGTTCCGAAAAACTGAAAGCTGCACGTAATGGGCAACCCGTTTTTCTCCACACTCTCTGCTCATTGCTGTCACCTAGCCTAAACGTGTTTCACAAAGCAGAGACTTGCACCTAAGCCACTCCGACCACAAACCCCAAAAACCGGGGTTTCTGGTCGGAGTGGCTTAGGCTCCAGTCTCTAACCGCTTTGTTCCACACTCTCTTACATCCATCTCGAATTTCTTTCCCAATATAGCTTTTCCCTACCAAATCGGCTATACTCGGTTCAAGTTGATGAACGGAGTTGATATTTTGAACCAATTACTTGCAGCATTTAACCGTAGTCGCCCTGCCCTGACCGCGATTGGTGATCCCAGTCGTCAGGCAATCATTGCCGCTATGACCGCTGCTGGCTGTCATAACGGTCAACGGGTTGGCGACTTAACGAAAGCCGTTAACCTTTCTCGACCAACCGTGTCGCACCACATTAAATTACTACGTGAAGCTGGCATGGTCCGCCTTGAAAAAGTTGGCACGAAACACTACTACTATCTCACCATGGCAGACAAACTCGATGATATGACCCAACTACTCGCTACCCTCAAGGAGGCCCTAAAGTATTGAAAGCTTACACCATTTCAAAATACGGTAAACAACCGTTAACACTAAGTGAACTACCAGTCCCTGTTCCAACCAACAATCAGGTACTCGTCAAAATCAACGCGGCCAGCGTCAATCCAATTGACCTGAAACGCAAACACGGCGACCTTCGCACGATTATGGCGACTCAATTTCCATTAACGCTTGGCCACGATTTTGCGGGTAAAGTCATTCAAACTGGTTCAGACGTTCAACGTTTCAAGGTTGGCGACCGAGTATTTGGCAAACTTCCCGATGACCACATTGGTAGTTTTGCTGAATACGTAACTGTTGAAGCCATTAATATTGCGCGAACTCCAGCCGAACTGAGTGACGTTCAAGCGGCCGCAATACCATTAGTCGGTCTAACCGCTTATCAGGCGCTTCACGATTATCTGAACGTTCAACCCGGTCAAAGCGTCTACATTCCAGCCGGCTCTGGTGGGCTAGGCAGTTTAGCAATTCCCATTGCCGCTGCACTCGGTGCTGAAGTGACGACGACTGCCAGTCCTAAAAGTGTTGATCGTTTAAAGGCGCTTGGCGCAACGACCGTCATTGATTATCACCAGCCTAATTTCTTAACGCAACTGGGTGCCTTTGACGCTGCCTTCGACCTTCGCGGTGGTCAAGAACTTACGGCAACCTTTGACCACGTTAAACCGGGTGGTCACATCGTCACAGTCAACGGTTTCCCTAACCGCGCCTTCCTAAAGGACCAAGGCGATTACTACCAACTCAAAGCGCCGATGCGGTTCCTGCTGAAACTACTCTCAGGCCGTCTTGATAAAAAAGCAAAACAACGTAACATTGATTACCGTTTCATGTTGGTTAAATCCAGCGGGGCACAACTTGCTGAGTTGACCGATCTCCTGACAACCAACCACGTTTTGCCAACTATCGACCAAACCTTTACTTTTGATCAAACGCAAGCCGCACTCGATTACGTTGCGAGCGGTCACGCTACTGGTAAAGTGGTGATCACACAATAAAAGCGTTAGCCAACTCCCAGATTGGGCGTTAGCTAACGCTTTTTTCGTTATTTTTTAACCGTTACACCGGTCGTATTGGCCTGATCAAACGCCATGACCGACTGATCATTACTCGTTCGTGTCAGCAGTGCTCCCGCATCCTTAGCGTCATCGTCATCATCAGTTTGCTTCTTCTCCAAGTAGCCAACGTACTGATCCACGATTGAAAGTGGTTTTTTCGTCAGGTGTTTGTAAACCACCGGCGAGCCTTCCGTTGTCACAAAATAATCTGACATCGGTTTAATGGTGGCGAGTTGACCCGATTTCAAATACTGCTTTGCCCAAGTTGAACTATCCGCCAACTGTGCAAAATAGCTATCGTAATCGTGGTGCCGATAAACCATCTGTTCCCCCACCACTTGGCCCTGTTTCTTCGTTACCGTGATTTTTAGGGGTTGTGGCGTCGGTTTCTGGTACTGGGCTGATTCAATTTTGAGTCGGCGATCTTTTAACGCACTCATCACAAACTTGGTGGCCTTTTTTTCCGTAGTTGTGAGGGGTTTCGTTGTAACGGACTCACTCGACGAATCCGCTGACGAAGAGTCGTCCCCCACCGCTGGATCCGGAACCCGCGTCGTCGTTGGATGTAGCGTCTGGGCGAGTTCATCATAAGTTGACGTATTTGCTGCATAGGCTGCATCCCGTTTCAAGGTGTAGGACCGCTTATCCAAGCGTTTCGCAAGCGCGATAATCTGACTATCACTTTTGTGGTAGAAGTTTGGCAACGTATAATTGCTCGTCCGATAAACGGTTCCCTTACCGTTTTGGGTCACGATAATGTAGGCAACTTTACTATCACTCGTCACGTTTGATCCGGTCGTTTCATACCAGATTCGTGGTGTCTTGGATTGCGCGTCTTGCGCAAAATTAACCGTTTTTTGGTTGTTCATTTCTTTGGTAGCGGAAGTCCCACACCCCGCAAGCGTCAGCCCCAACAGGCCTGCCATGAGTGCGAATTGCCAGCGTTTCAGATGATGCATCAAAAAACATCCCCTCGTGTTATGTTAAGGGTTATTATACCTTGTAAGCATCACAAATACCCACTCATTCCGATTACATTTTTGTAACACTGTTGTCGACCCGTCAATAGGACTAATTGAAACCTCAGCGCTAGAATTTATCACGTCAAATAACGACTAAATTCAGATATAGTATGACATTTCGAGCTAAGTGTTCTATATTGACAACGCTTTCATAACCTGCGAAAATTAGGGTGGAGCGTGAACTGAATCACAGCTCATTCAACCCCATGGGAGGGATAGACATGATTAAAGATAATGACCCAAAAACCGTTGCCCGTCAGGTTCAATTAACGCTTTGGCTCCTCATCCATGCACCACAGCACCTTGCCATGGATGAGTTGATTGCCACTCTAGCGACTGATTCTGAGACCCTGCGTCATGATATTAACTGGATATCAAGTTATCTGTCACAATTCGACCTCGTTGTAGAACCCGCTGAAGACCAAACAGTTGCGGTTTACGGTCGGGAAAACAATATATTTAGAGCAACTATCGAACTACTCAGTACGCAAACCAAACCGGGAAAATTAACGACAAGTTTCCCAGTAAAAGATACGCGTATCGAACAACAACTTACGGAACAACTCGATAATTTAAGTTTGATCGACTCAATCAACGAAAGCGGCATGCAGGCCCTCTACCTATACCTGTGGACGTTAGCCATGCGCTACCAATACGGCGTTGTAAAGCGCCCCGCATTGGCTACCCTGTTCACACCGGAACAACTTGCCTTAATCGCTGCCGAAACCAAAACCCACCATTGGTCACAAAAAACCGTC
The DNA here is from genome assembly GCF_054785195.1 of Secundilactobacillus muriivasis. Lineage (NCBI taxonomy): Bacteria > Bacillati > Bacillota > Bacilli > Lactobacillales > Lactobacillaceae > Secundilactobacillus > Secundilactobacillus muriivasis. The sequence goes on from NZ_BAABMI010000019.1 coordinate 33,922, forward strand.
GAACGGATCGAAAGTGATTTACCAAAGGATCACGATTTACCCGTTGTTGAGAATTATTTGTTGACGTTACGGGTTTGGTTGTATACGCATTAGGACAGAGTGTGGAGAAAAACGGGTTGAAAGCGGAGCGTAAGGGGCAACCGACAGAAAGTCGTGGGCTTTCGACTTTGTGTTGGTTGCCCCTTACGTGCAGCTTTCAGTTTTTCGGAACACGTTTCGGCTTGAGGACAGCACTGCAGCGTAGTAACTACCAACATAACTACCAAAACAAACCACATCGGTTCATCCAGATGTAGTTTGTTTTTTATTCTATTCAATAATTCTCACTAAGCTCACTTAGCACTTCTGGCGACGCTCATTCCGGCAACTTCATTTTCGACACCATTAAGGCTTTAGCGTCCGCAAATTTGCTACTTAGTGAAGTCGACCGACAAAACCGATTTCAGGCCACCGCGCCGAAACGAGTTCCGCAGGGCAACGTGCTATGTGTAAGGGGACTTAGGTAAAACCCCAGACCCGGGGCTTTCACCTAAGTCCCCTTACACGCCGCACGCTAACCGCCCTGCTCCACTCTCTGGCTACTTCACCCGATTATAATACCAAACATAATACCGCCCATCGATCAAACTGATCTTCGTTAGACTAGTATTTTCCGGCTCCGGCAACGCCATCACTGATTCTGGTTTCAAGGCTGCTAACACTGCCGCCTTGACCGTAAAGCCGTGCGTCACCACGATGAATTTGCCATCCGGATCTTGCTTGGCGTAATCCTGCATCACGGCATCCGCGCGTTCTTCCACGTGTTTGAAGCTTTCGCCGTTTTCTGTCAAATCAACGTACGTTGGCAACACATCGTGCAACACGGGATCAAACACTTCACCGTGGTCGGCTTCCAGATCCGCATTCTTTTGACCATCCCAATCGCCATACGAGATCTCTAGCAAGCGGATATCTTCCGTCACTGGTAACTGCGCCGTCTGGTTTAACACTTCAGCAGTGCGCTTCGTTCGCGTTAAGGGACTTACGATCACCCGGTCAGCAAAACTGATATCAAAGTTATCATGCAGGTGCTGTGCTTGCTGTTCACCAACCTCGTTCAAATACGTGAGTTCGGTGTTGATCGTCCCCTGTTTCAATCCCAGTGCGTTTGCCTTGGTCTGGCCATGGCGAATAAAGTAAAAGTCAGTCATGTGCGTCTCCTCGTCTTCTCATTTTTAATCATTATCGCACAGGTTGCGATGTTCTGGGTCAAAAATTTAAAATTGAACTCAACCGCTACGACTCACGTAGTTTAGCCAACTGCTTTAACCCGGCAACAATGGCCGCCTTCGAATACCCACCGGCTTCAAGTTGCGCTTCAGGAATTCCATTCACCGTATCATAAAACCAAACGCCTAACTTCATAAAATCCGCATCGGCCATCGCGTACTGAACCGATAACAATCGATCCGCTGCCTTGGCGTACTGGTGCTGATCAATCAATAGCTGAATTTCCTTTTGGTATGGCAAGGCCTTGGTGTCTGGTTGCGGAAACACCACTTCAAACTGTGGGTCATTGCCCTTGCCGCCTGAAAGCACGTACCCAATGCCGTAAGCAATCTGCTTGATTTGTTTTAAGATCCAATCGTCGTCTTCACCACGCTGCATGGTTAACGCCTCCTCGTGTGAGTTGTCTAATTACACTTAGTTTAGCATGTTTTGAACTCAGTAACTGGCCGCATGCGTCGTGACACCAATTTTCAATTTGACTTTGCCGTTACCTAGCGACCGCCAACGCTTCCCTACTACCCATTTTGAAACCGTTTTGCATGACACGCTTGACTTTCCTGTTTGCTTCTGTTAAATTTTAATTAAAGAAATTAAGGAGGCTATTTACGATGACAACATTTAACTTAAATATGACAACATCCTCCTCCTGGTCTACAGCAGAATCCGTGTAGACCCCTTTTGTAACGCCTTAAAAAGGTCTCACATGGATGAAACATTTTCTCTGTGAGACCGCTAAACGCTTGTAAACTAGCGCCCTCACAGGACTGACTGTGGGGGCTTTTATTTTGAACTTAATTGGAGGAATCAGGTTATGCCCGTTTATAATTTCGCCGCTGGTCCGGCAACGTTACCCAATGAAGTAATCACTCAGATCCAACAAGAACTCCCTTCCATCAACGGAAGTGGCATGAGTATTTTGGAAATCTCTCATCGAACTCCCATGTTTGACGATATCATTAACACGGCCAAGCAAGACCTCCGTGATTTGCTTGCCATTCCTGATAATTACGAAATCATGTTCTTTCAGGGCGGCGGTACCGGTCAGTTTGCGGCGGTCCCACTTAACTTGGCAACTAAGCACCACCGGATTGCCTTGCTAGATAGTGGTCACTGGGCTGCCCGCGCCGGTGACGAAGCTGCCAACCTTGGTTTCACCGTTGATACGCTGGCTTCCACGAAGGACACCCACTATGACCGGTTACCACAACTGACAGCCTCATTGCCAGATGACACCTACGATTACCTGCACATCACCACCAACAACACCATCGAAGGAACGGCCTACCGTGACCTGCCACAAACTACCGGTACTAAGCTAATTGGTGACATGTCTTCCAACATCATGGCCCAGCGCTATAACGTTGCCGACTTCGACCTCATTTTCGCTGGCGTTCAAAAGAACCTTGGCCCGGCTGGGGTGACATTGGTCATCGTCAAAAAGGACCTCATTAAACCAGTTGAACACATTCCAAACATCCTCAACTACAGCCTGTTTGCCAAGAAGAATTCGATGCCAAACACCCCACCAGTCTTCGCCATCTACGCCACTGGCTTAACCCTTAAGTGGCTTAAGGAACAGGGCGGCGTTGACGAAATGCAACGGCGTAACGAAAAGAAGGCCAGCCTACTCTATGACTTCTTAGATAACTCAAAACTCTTCAGAAGCACGGTTATCGCACCGGACCGGTCACTCACCAACGTGCCATTCGTGACTGGCGACCCTGAACTAGACAAAGCCGTTATCGCCGACTTAACTGACAACGGCCTGCTTAACTTGAAGGGTCACCGAAGCGTCGGTGGTCTTCGCGCCAGTCTTTACAACGCCATGCCATTTGAAGGCGTTCAGGCCCTCGTTAACGAACTCTACAAATTCGAAAAAAATCACTAAATTCATCAGGAGGAACTTCCCATGCCCCAAATTAAACCCTACAACGTCAAAACTTACAACGCTATCGTTCAAGCCGGTTTAGACCGCTTTGCTGACCAGTACACCATCAACCAAACCGATGATGCCGATGCCTACCTCATTCGGTCAGTCGATTTACACGATCACGATTTTCCAAAACACCTCAAGGTCATTGCCAGAGCCGGTGCCGGATTTAACAACATTCCCCTCGATAAAGCAACGGCTAACGGGACTGCCGTTTTCACCACACCCGGTAGTAACGCGAACGCCGTTAAGGAACTGATGATTGCCATGTTCATCGCCGCTTCTCGAAACCTGTTTGCGGCCGCTGATTACGCTGCTCAAAACAGCGGTGCTGATATTTCAAAGCGAACTGAACGCGACAAGACCAAGTTTAACGGTCAAGAACTTCTCGGTAAAACCCTCGCCGTTATCGGTGTTGGCCACGTCGGCTCACTCGTCGCTAACGCCGCCAGCAACCTTGGCATGAAGGTCATTGGTTACGACCCTTACCTCTCGGCAGACGCTGCATGGCGGATTTCGACCTCGATCGAACGGGCGGCAACCCTAGAAGAAGCATTGAAAAATGCCGATTACGTTACCGTTCACGTGCCTAAGAACGAGGAAACGACCGGCATGATTGGCGCCGAACAGTTTGCGGCTATGAAACCAGGTGTGACGGTCTTCAACTTCGCCCGTGGCGGCATCGTTAACAACACCGAAATGGTTAAAGCGTTGGATAACCACCAAGCAGTCGGCTACTACACTGACTTTGGGAGTGATGAGATCCTCAACCGTGATGACGTCGTCGTTACGCCACACATTGGTGGGTCAACCGGTGAAGCCGAAACCAACGGTGCCGTTCAAGGTGCTGAAACGATCATGACCTTCTTGGAAACCGGGAACGTCCTCAACAGTGTGAACTTACCTAACCTCCAAGTGCCATTCGTATCACCTTACCGTATCACCATCATGCACAAAAACATCCCAAACATGGTTGGCCAAATCGCAACCGTGTTAGCCAATGCCAACATCAACATCGAAAGCATGAGCAACGCCGCCAAGGGTGACGTCGCCTACACCATCATCGATGTCAATCACCTCCAACACGAACAAGACACCGACCTCCGCGAACGCCTCAGCAAAATCGACGCGGTGTACCGCGCTCGGTTGCTTAAAAATAACCTGTAATGCCAAAACGGCTTACCTGCTCTGATGATCAGAGCTGGTAAGCCGTTTTTTATTATCGTTTGTGTCTAGCAATAGTGTGCGGAGCGAGGCGGTTAGAAGGTGGAGTGTAATCCCGACCCAGCGAAGCTACCGGGTTTGGTAGGTTGGCTGGGTCGGGCTTACATGCAACCTTCTGCCTCGCGCAGCACCATTCGGCGTGGTGGCCAGAAAGCGCGTGGCTGACAAGTTTCTATAACTTCAGGAACCCTGGAAATAACAGTTTAAGTGGCGCCGAATTTTGTAGCCTGAGAGCGCCGGTTTTCGTGCGACTTTGGCGAGCGAAGCGATGACAAACAGCCTTCACCCAAAAGCCACCCAATGCTTACACTGGACACAAGCGATAGTAACTAACCCTCAATAATCTGCTTCAACTTCGCCAAATCGGCTTCCGCCACCGCAGCCATATTCGGAAACCGACGAACATACGACGGATGGTACAACGCAACGATGGGATAGGTGCGTTTCGACCATTCATATTCAGTGCCGTTCCAGACTTGAATCGGTGCGTGCAACAATTCACCGTGAACGTCACCGATTTTAACAGTGTTCCCTAACAATCGCTGTAACCCGGTATTGCCTAACCCAATCAGTAAGTCGTGGCCTTCAGGTAAATGCGATAGTTCATAATCCAGTAATGGCGCAAAATCATGTTCCTCTTGCTTAGTTGGCTTCCGGTCGCTTTTACGTCCTGCTTTTTCGGTAAATGGCCGCGAACGAACAGCCGCCGTGAGGTAAACGTTTTTGCGCGTTAACCCCAGTTTGGTTAACCAGTCGTCTAAAGTCTTACCCGCTGGTCCCATAAACGGATGACCCGTTTCAGCTTCCACGCGTCCCGGTGCTTCGCTGACGACCGTGAAGACTGGACTAAACGTGCCTTCGCCGGGGACAACGCCCTCCAAGCGCTTATTCATAATCATAATTTCGTGTGCCTGTTGCATCATATCAGGTGTAAAAAACGTTGACATAATCGTTCCCTCTCCCACTCAAAAAGCCCGGTATCCTACCGAGCTCAATTTTAATCAATCTAATAATTTTAACGCTAATTGGCCGCGTTTGACATCCGTTACACTCAACGGATTGGCCCAAATCTGATCCTTGATCACAGCCGCATACTGGTAAATATCAGAGAACCCAACACCAGCGTACATCAGATCCGTTTGATTCTTGGAATGTTGCAGTCCCAGCACGTGGCCGAGTTCATGGGTCAAAATCCGGGCGTACTCGACGTTGCGAGCAGTTGTCGTTGCAGTGTCGTCAATTGCAGCCGTCACCTTTGCGAGGTCGGGTCCCGCTTGGCGGACGTAATTTTGCTTCATGTATTTGTTAATCGCCTGCCACTCCGTTTGGTAGTGCAGGTTATCGATCGACAACGTCTGGGTCGTCGGTTGCCACCAAGCCAGCTCCTCATTCGTTTTGACTTGGCGATTGATCACCTTCACCGTCAGGGTATGGTGTTTCTTGGTGCCCTTATAAAATACCGGTGACGCCAACTGCTGATTCCAGTTCTTCATCGCCGCCTTAAGACTCTGGGACAGTGCCTTAGAGTGCGTCTGATTATAGATCCAAACGCGCCCGTGGCTATCAAAAGCGGTCTGGTAATCATCGCTTAACCCATAAGTCGTCTCATAGTACGTCTCATGAAGTTGGTAGAAGTTCGACGCGTGTGCCAACACCGTTTTATTGGGTGTTGGTGTCGTCGAACGGGACTTGGCACTCACCTGAACCTGTAAGCCAGTGCCAACGGTAATCAATGTCGTTAGTAGTATCAGCCAGCGGTGCATGACAATCCCCCCTACCGGTGTTGTCGATCAGTGACAGTTAAACGTGTTGTTGCAAAAATGCAATGATGTCGGTGGCCAGTTGCCGTCCCTGTGGACTATACGTCATCACGTGGGGCGCGTCTGGATACGACTTAAACGTAACGGGCGCCGTTCGCTTCAAATCATCAGCTAGGCGCCGACCCAAAGTCGGATCTAATAACTCATCAGCTTCCCCCTGAGCCACAAATACCGGCTTAGTAAGGCCATCTAAGGCCGCTTTAACCGGAACTGTGTAGTCAGAGATCGACTGCAACATCGCTTTAATGTTAGCGGTGAGGTACGTCATCTTCGTTTCAAGCTCATCAGTAGGCGTTCCCGCCTTCTCGTAAGCAACCCGACTCCGTTGCAAAAACGATGCCGCAACGTTGGTTTTATCCACTGGAAACAGCGGTGTATCAATTGTACCACCGGCAACCACATCATCTAACGTGGCCAACGCTTTCATCGCAAACAGGCCACCTAGCGATTCACCGAATACCGCGATTCGATGGTGCCCAGCGTCTTCTAGCTGTTGGACCGCCGCCACTGTATCTTGCCACCACAATTCAGGATTCCCCCGCAAAAAAATCTGTTGCGGATCCGGTGTCCCGTGACCGCTAAAGACCGGTCCTAACACCGTGTAGTTCGCCTTTTGTAACGTTCTGCCCAGCACCCGGACATCCGTTTGCGTTCCTGAGAACGTGTGTAACAAGATTACCGCCGCGTCACCGCCTTCAAAGTAAAAGGGTTGTGCAACTGCCATATGACCACCGCCTGTTCTGTGTTATCGTTTCCATCTCCTTATAGTTTACCCTAGATTTGACGTTGCCACAAAGATTATCGCCGACCTTTAACATGATTTAACTTTCGGTATTTTGCGCAACGTAATCCTTAATTCGTGTGATGGCCTTCTTCAGATCCTCGGTGCTGGCAGCGTAACTTAACCGAACGTAACCCTCACCGCCAGGGCCAAATGACGCTCCGGGAATCACGGCAACCTTCGCGCGTTTCGCTAAGTCGTAGCAGAACGCCACACTGTCCTGTTCCAGTTGTGCTGGAATCTTGGCAAATAAGTAGAAGGCACCTTTAGGACTCGCGCACTCAAAGCCGGCTTCCTGAAGTCCCTTCAACAATAGGTCACGCCGTTGTTGGTAAATCTGGCGCATGGCCTGCCCGTCATCCGGACCATTCTTGAAGGCTTCCTCTGCAGCGGCTTGGGCATTCGCAGTCGCTGAAGTAATCGCGAATTGGTGGACCTTCGCAATTTCTCTGATCACGTCAACTGGCCCACAAATCAACCCGATCCGCCAGCCAGTCATCGCGTGCGACTTAGAAACGCCATTGAGTAAAACGGTCTGTTCAGGCAAAATACTTCCCATCGACACGTGCGTTTCACCATACGTTAATTCCGAGTAAATTTCGTCGCTCAAACAGAAAATATCGTACTGCTTGATGACATCAGCCAACTTCTGCAAATCTTCACGGCCGTACGTTACCCCAGTTGGATTGGTCGGGAAGTTGAGGACAACCGCCTTCACCGTATCCCGATTCGCTTCAATTGCCGCTTGAAGCTTCTCTGGTGACAAAATGAACCCATCATCAGAAGTATCAACGAACACCGGTTTAGCCCCATTTAAAATCGTAACGGGGATGTATTGTGGGAAGATGGGCGTTGGGATGATGACGGTGTCGCCAGGGTTTAGCATCGCGGTCAACGATGAGAAGATGCCTTCCGTCGCCCCAGTCGTGACTAAGATTTGGGTGTCCTTGTCGTAGTCCACACCGTATTTTGCCTTCAAAAAGCCAGTTGCGGCTTCTCGTAGGCCTTCAGTACCGCGCGAGTCCGTGTAATGACTTTCGTTGTTTTGGATACTCTCAATGGCCGCCTGTTTCACGTGCTCTGGTGTGTTAAAATCCGGTTCCCCTAACGTTAATTTGACAATGTCTGGAATCGTGGCGATTTCAGCGTTGAATTTCAAAATCGACGATGGTTGAATCTGGTTTAATTCCTGTTTCATGGTCTCTGATAATTGGCTCATACCTAACACTCCTTTAAATTAAAAACCGCCCGTTCAGCCAAAATAGACTGAACGGGCGGTTTGGTTTTAGCGCCCACGCAGTCATCCCTGACCTGCGTGGGCCGTTAGCATTCATCACAAAACGCTTTTGGCTCTTAACAGGTCAGACCTGAAAAAACCAAAAGTAAAATCGACTAGTCAATTGGGCAACTGGTAACTTAATCATAACGTAGCCTCCGAATAGATGATGCCTTAATCATACCCGTTTGTGAAGACTGTTGCAAGTGTGGTTTTGAGCGTACGTTTGTGTCCAGCGTAAGTGTTGGGTGTGATTTGGGTGTTGGCTGTTTGTCATCGCTTCGCTCGCCAAAGCCGCATGAAAACCGGCGCTCTCAGGCTACAAAATTCGGCGCCACTTAAACTGTTATTTCCAGAGTTCCTGAAGTTGTAAGAACTTGTCAACCACGCGCTTTCTGTCCACCACGCCGAATGGTGCTGCGCGAGACTGAGAGCTGCATGCAAGGCGACATCGGTAAACCCGCCAGGCCCGGGCGCCTTCACCGATGTCGCCTTGCACACTGCTCTCAACCCGTCTCGCTCCGCACACTTACGCTGGACACAAACGACAGAAAAAACGCCCCGCACAACAACTGTGCGAGACGTTAATTAACTTTCTATTGTGCTTGAACGTAAGCCTTGTTAGCTGTGATGTAGCTGCCATCGGTGAGTTGGATCCGGTAAGTGCCAGTGCTTGATTTCACAACGCTCTTAGCGGTCAACGTCTTGTTGTAGCTGACGCTAGCGATCTTGCCAGTTAAGTTAGCAGTTTGGTAACGGTTGATACCACGAGTGGTACGAATCTTTTGACCGTTCGTGACGCTGCTTAAGTAAGTGGTCTTGGCAGTGTTAGTGTACCAACTAGAAACCGTGCTACTGTCAACAACCTTGCTCAAGTCAACGTGGCCGCTAATCCCTGAAAGGGAACCAGTACTCGTGTATTGCCACAAGTCAGTCGACACGTTTGGCTTAGCCGAGTAGTTTGCAATCCACGAGCCATCAAACTTCGCGCTGCTGATACCGTGAACACTCACGAAGTTTTGGTATGAGTAGTAAACCAATGGCTTGTTCGTCAGGCCACGCATCGTTGATAACCAAGCGTTCACGTAAGTTTGTTCCTTACCCTTGACACCGCTCTTACGCTTTTCGTTATCCAACACGTAGAACTTCGCCTTGGTGCTGGTCAACGCGTAGAATTGACGAGCGTCTTTTTGCGCATCCGCAACACTGTCAAATTCCGCAAAGTCGTACTGGCCAAATGGCACGCCGTATTTGGCAGCGCCATTTGCGTTGACCGTCCGCTTGGTATCAATTGAGTAGTCTGAGTCGCCCGGGTTGCCGTGCTTGACCCGGATGATAGCAAACTTCAAGTCCTTCGAGGCCTTCGACCAGTTAATGTTCCCCTGATATTGCGAGACATCCGCAATCTTAGTCTTGGCGGCAAAGGCAGTCGTGCCAATGGCTAACATGCTGACCATAGCCAAGCTCCCTGCAAACAACTTCTTTAATAAACGATGATTTTTCATGAAAATACCCCTCTATCCGTTTTGATTACTGTAACCTAGTCTATCGTTTCAATACAACAGCCGAGTCACACTCGAGTTACAATCTACTAACAATTCTGTTGCAGTTCATTTTGAAACCTCGCGTTAGGCCGTGCCAGTCACCGTTAATCAACGGGTCAACATCGTTGCACCAACTCTGGAAAACTGTAATAATGCAGTCAACAATGACGCTAAAGGAGGACTCATTATGACAACTACCGATTTACTTGGTCTGCATCACGTGACGGCCATTACGTCAAGCGCACCCAAAATCTTTCAGCTGATGACTGAAGTGCTCGGCCTGCATTTGATCAAAAAAACCGTCAACCAAGACGATGTTTCGGCCTACCATCTCTATTTCACTGATGATATGGGGACTGCGGGAACGGACATTACCTTCTTCGATTTTCCGGGAATTGGGCCTGGCCGATATGGTAAAAACAGTATCTCGCGAATCGGATTTCGGGTGCCAAATGACGTCGCGCTGACATACTGGGCGCAACGATTAGCCGACTATCACATTACGACCGATCCGATCACCACGCAGTTCGGCGCTGCCGTTCTCCCCTTCTACGACTTCGACCAGCAACGCTACCAATTAATTTCAGATGAACACCAACCTGATCTCCCCGGCGGGACGCCTTACCGACACAGCCCAGTACCAGAAGACGTTGCCATTCGTGGACTGGGAACGCCAATCATCACCGTGAGTCAAGCAGAAACATTGGGTCACGTCTTAACGAAGGTCATGGGGTTCTCCCAAATTGCGACAGCTGACCGCCAAACGCTCTACGAATTAAACCACGGTGGCCACGCCGCCCAAGTTATCGTTGAAAAAAGCCTCGTTCTCCCAGATGGCATTCAGGGGGCCGGAACCGTTCACCATTTAGCATTTCGTACACCGGACGCTGAGCAGTTACGCGAGTGGATCAAACGCGTTCAGCAGTTTGGACTTCACGACTCCGGCTTTGTGGAACGGTTTTACTTTCAATCGGAGTATTTTCGGGCAGCGCCGGGGATTCTCTTTGAAATTGCAACGGATGGGCCCGGCTTTTTAGTGGATGAAACCTATGACGAAGCCGGTGTTCACCTTGAGCTACCACCATTCTTAGAGGGTCAACGTGCTGAAATCGAAGCCAACTTAGTGCCATTTAACTCTGGGGAGGCGACCAGCGATGACTGATCAAACGATTCATAGTGCCTTTTTCCCCGGTGATGACCAGTTAGCACCGGTGCTCATGCTTCACGGAACGGGCGGCGATGAAAGTGACCTGTTACCAATCGCAACGTTTTTATTTCCACAACATCCGAAACTAGGGATTCGGGGACGAATTCGCGAAAACGGTGCGAATCGCTACTTCATTCGCCACGATCACGGTGATTTTGATTTAACGAACCTCAGTCAAGAAACCGACTGGCTGTTAGGTGCCGTTGAAGGCGAATCCCAGCGACTTCACCTTGACGCCAAGCGGATGATTGTTCTCGGCTTCTCCAACGGTGCTAACGTTGCGGCCTATGCTTGGCTTCACAAACAGCCCCAATTTCGGACTGGGATCCTTTTGCACCCGATGCTGATCGATCCGGCTTCAACTACCGCTAACCTGGATGACGTTCAGGCCTTCGCCAGCTTTGGCGACGTTGACCCACTGATTACTGAGAAAAACTTTAATCAACTAACCCAACAATTTACCATAGCTGGCGCCAACCTCACTAGTTTCAAAAATCACCAATCGCACCGACCCTCACAGGCCGAGTTAGCCGCGGCCAGAAACTGGGTTCAGCACTTAACCTAATGTCCACACAACACTAAAAAACAACCGCCATCATCGACGGTTGTTTTTGACTTAATTCATTTAGACTAAATCCAATTCTGAGGTGATGACCTCCTGAATCTCACGGGCCATTGCTAATTCTTCATTGGTTGGCAATAACAGCACTTCTGCTGCACTATCAGCGGCGCTTAACCGCCCCGCTTCACCCGCAACGTTCAACTCACGATCTAGTCGAATACCTAAAACCGCTAACCGGTCGATGACTGCCTGTCGAATCAGCTCATCCTTTTCGCCGATACCGCCCGCAAAAATCAGGGCATCCGCGCCACCTAACTCAACGTAGTAGGCGCCAACCAACTTCACCACCTGCGTGATGAACATTTCCAAAGCTAACGCTGCCCGGGCATTAGTGGCTGCCGCTTCGTGCAAGTCACGCATGTCTGAGGAGATCCCAGAAACGCCAAGCAAGCCAGACTCGGTATTTAACCGCATGATGACTTCTTCTGGCGTTGCGAGGTTGAGCCGCTTCATCAGGTATGGTACCAAGCTTGGATCAACGTCGCCACTTCGGGTACCCATCAGTAACCCGGTGACTGGCGTGAGGCCCATTGATGTGTCGACTGGTCGGCCCTGTTTGACCGCCGTAATCGATGCACCGCTACCTAGATGAAGCGTAATGAGGTTCAAGGTGTCCAACGGGCGGCCGAGTTCAAGGGCCGCTTGTTGGGCCAGATACCGGTGTGAGATGCCGTGTTCACCATAGCGCCGAATCTGAAAATCACGTGACCAATCATACGGAATCCCGTAAATCGCCGTTTCTTCCGGCAGATCATGGAAGTAGGCACTGTCAAACACCGCGTACTGCGGCACTCCTGGTAAACTTGCCATCAACAGTTCGATGCACCGCACCTCCAGCGGGTTGTGTAACGGTGCCAGTTCACTTAGTTCTTGAAGCGCCAGCAACCGGTCGTCCGTTAACCGAATCGCTTGTTGAAATACCGTGCCACCCGCAACTACCCGGTGTCCCACAGCGTCAATTGCTGAGAGAGATGGTATAATAGCCATGGCTACCAAACGATGCAACACATCGTTGATTGCCCCAACTTCATCTAATTTTGGGACGGTCAGTTTGGTTTTAACGCCAGCCACAACAACTTTAACAATTGAATTCGGTAAATTAAGGCGTTCCACCTGCCCGTGGGCGAGCGGTTGCGCCTCTGGGAGTTGCATCAGTTGCCATTTCAGTGACGAGCTACCTGCGTTGATCAATAACAGCGTTGTCATCGTCCATCACCTCCGTTTACCTTTATTGTACTAAATTCACCGGGGAAATAGGCCATCTTCAAACAAAGGTCATACAAGTTTCAAACCCTCATCATATTTCTTGAAGTTCAACGTTATATTTCGTACCATAGAGTTGTACACAAGGATTAGCTCTGGGGGGAGTCAATTGAAAACAACTTTTTGGACCACTTTGACGTTGACTGCAACGTTACTTTTTTCAGTGGCCGCGCCAATTCATGCTGCCACGTCAACACCAACTGCAACGACACTCTCGCAACCCGCAAGTTACTACCGGACACATGCAACTTCACTTGCACAAACTTATCAACTGAACTACGGCGCTCAAACGGCTTTGACTCAGAATGGCAAAACTAAGGTTTACGTTGCCAGTACGGATGCGCGACTTAAGAAGAGTGCCAAACTCGCAATGGCTTATTGGAACCAACGTTTAGGTCGCCAAGTCTTTACCACCGGTACCAAGGGGAACCATCAATTAACCATTGCCTTTACGAACCGTAATTCAACTGCTGATGCGTGGTGGCAACCTGCCAACCGCCGGATTCTTTTAGAACGGGCCGATTATACGCAGGCGCCAAGTCAAATCAAAGCCAAGATGATCAACCAAAGTTCGGCAGCAGCCATTAACGCTGCCAACCAGAAGATCATCAAGTATAGCCGCTCAATTGCGAACCGAGCAAACCACGCGGCACTTTATAACCATTACCGTCAGCAACAGATCAATACGATCAACGCCTCCGTCACGAAAGCAACTAATACGATCAACAAGAATCAGTTAGCCTATAAAGCGCGAACCTTCAAGTATGCGAACATCATCGCTCATGAACTCGGTCATTCATTAGGCCTGAATCATTCAGATACCGCAACCGATGGGATGGCTGCCAATAGTCATGTCAACACGATTTATAACTACACAAAGGTCAAGGCCAGCGCCAACGGTTTTAACCCACTTACCAAAGCTGATACAAGTCGGGCAAAATTAGCCTTGAAAGTTTTTGCTGCTCGACATTAACAACTCCCTGCATGCGCTGACAAAGTCATTCATGCGATGAACAAGTATCACCTCCTCATTCCCTTTCCCCAACGTCCTAATTACCCAGTTAGGGCGTTTTTTGTTGAGTGTGAAACAAGGCAGTTAGAGAGTGGAACACGTTACGGCTCGGTTGCCTGAAAGCGCGAAGTGTGGAACAAGGCGCTTAGAGATCGAAGCACAAGCGATTCCCGCCAGAAGACCCGGGGGTTGGGTCTTGTGGTGGGGGTCACTTGTGTGCAACTCTCTGCCTTGTGGAACACGTTACGGCACGGTAGACCCCAAATACAAACAGTCCTCATCGTTCCCACCGCCAACAAACACCTCCCACTAAATGTATCAATTCCGTAACATCACGCCTCAATAGTTGAATCCTAACTAAGCGTCATGTTAAACTAAGGTCAGCAATTGTTATTCGTTTATTCTAGATATGTACATATCACCAGGTTTTCATCTATTCACCTTCCGTGAATGCACATAGCTTAAGCCACTTGGACGTTCGTCTGAGTGGCTTTTTTGGACCACCATGTAACACATGTTTGCCCATCAATGAATAGCGTACATTCGTGTGATACAATTAACGCAATTAACTTCGATATGAAAGGAGGCGTTGCCAATGACCCAATCAGACAATACCGCGCTCGCCCGATTTATCACCTCACTGGGTAGCCTTAATAACTACGGTAGTACGGTCTACCAGACCAAACAAGCGCTTGACTTAAAATCAACAGCACCCTTACGACAACATACTGATGATATTGCAATCTTTACGGATGCTCTAAAAGGGATGCAGGCAATCCAAAAGATCGGGTTTAATACCGATGGCATCATCGCCATCAATCAACAATTTGATACAGAATCTGATGAACAACCCAACTGGCCTGGACACTTGCGAAATGCAATGTACAACGAAGATGACCGCGTCGCCATTGGCGTGAGTTCCGATGGTAAAGAGCGTTATTTCCCACCCGAAATCGTGACCAAAAACGACCTCAATAAAATTATTAACCAGTATCAACATTCAAGGCGCCATGAATCAGACGCTTGGCGAGTATTTGCTCAAATCTCAAAGCTACAGCCCTTTCAGGATGGCAATAAGCGAACCGCTTTAATTGCTGCCAACGCAGCTAATGGTTCACTCGATGATGGCAATTATCTCATTTTGCCAATCAATGATCTAGATCGGGCTGATTTCACGCTGGGATTAATGCGCTACTATGTTGCTGATACGACTGAACAAGAAGAAATCGCCTTGCAGCGAATGCTGAGTCTATTACCATCAACAAGCGAAAAAAAACGCCTTTTGAATCAACCGATCATTGACGATAAAAATACGACTACCAATCAAAAAACAATCCACTATAAACCACAATTTCGGGATGTATAATCAAATTTCAATCAAAAAAAGCCTCGGCACATGCCGAAGCTTTTTTGGGTTATTCAATCATTAACTTTCAGCGTCACCAGCCGTTCGCCGATGACCAAACCGAATCTGATGGTACAGCATCGCAATCGCGAGCGGTACCACTAAGCCGAAGAACCAGAGTGGTAACGGATGGTTCAATGCTGGCACTTTGGCGACGAGATCGATCACCAATTGATGCGCGTACAGAATCGGCACGGCATACCAGCCAACTGGTAATAGCCATTTGAACCAACCCGTTTTAGCGAGTTGTTCGGCAATGATGCAGAGTGCCAGAACAACGAAAATCGGCACAAAGGCCGCCATGAACGGCGTTTTAATAACGTGGGTCTTCAAATACAGTTTGAAGTTTAAGCCCCATTCATACCGAGCGTAAACGATCATGAAGTAAATGATCACCCCGGCGGTCGCGTAGAACCGCTTGTAGACGAGTTGCGGCCAGTATTTGTAGCCATAATAACCACATAGCATCCATAGGGTGGTTAATAACACGAGGTCAGCGCCCCACGGGACGAACTTAAAGTGCAGGAAGCCAACGCTGTTATAACTCACGCCCAGCGCGAACATTGCAATGGCAATCAGGAACTGAACGGGTGCCTGTTCCACGTAAGTGATCAGCAGCGTCACGATTAGCAACGTCAACATGTACACCGTGAAGAACCAAAAGATGTTCAGTTCACCATCAAGTGTTGCGCCACCATACAGTAAGCGAATAAAGTAATGACCGGTATACGACCAACTATCGCCCCGCACAAAGTGACTCGTTAAAATCAGCAACACTCCTGCAAGCAGATACGTGCCAAAAATCGGCAAAAGTCGGTGTTGGATAAACTGCCACAATGAGCGCGCATCATGCGCCAACGGCTTGAGGAAAAAGCCACCAACGATGAAGAACAGCGGCATGCTCCACCAACCCGTTGCGATATAGATGGTCGCCATCATATGATTTGTTGCAATTAACGGGTAAATCGCGTGGCCAAATACCACTGCGATGATCCCCACTGCTTTAACCAACTGCACCCACTGGTCATTGGTCGCCACCTGCCTGTCACTTCTTGTCGTCATTGAATCAACTCGTCTCCTTTTGCCTGAGGTCCCTAAACATGGTTAGAGAAGTGACGCCAGCACATTAGCCGCAAAAGCCAATGCGTGTCGCCACTTCTCTAATGACTAGTTCCAAATCGGAACCAATTTAACCCTTATTTTAATAGAACGCTAAAGCCCGCGTCCAGTATTTACCATTAATCAAGTAGTACGTTGAGGTCTTGCCGTTCAGAACGGAAACCCGGCGTGCCCGCTTCGTGACTTCGACTGAACGCGACTTCAAATCAGCCGTCGTCCCCTTTGACTTGGCCAACTGTGGATCGTTGAAGACCAAGCTGTAGATTGGGTACTTCTTCATGGTCGTTAACGTCTTGTTGTAGTCTTCGTAAGTGATCTTATCAAACTGCAACGCTCCCGCACGAACCCAGTACTTCCGGGCACTGGTGCTTGAACTAAAGCGAATCCGGTACCACTTGCCACTATCAGCCGTTGCGCGACCGTCAATATAGACGATACCGGATTTTTTAGCGTTTGCCCAGCCGTCCTTCTTGTTGTAGAGGTACCAGCCGGAGTGGCCCTTGACGTGGTTGTACAGACCGTACTTTTTAGCGGCACTCGTCACCAACTTCGCGTACTGGTTAGAAGCGCCAGATTGATACGTTTCGGTCTTGTTGGTGGCCTTACCACCCTTGTATTTACCAGTCAAAGCAGCCTTTAACTTCGAGGTGTTTTTGATATCATCCGTGTTGGTGATCGCAGTTGACTTGTTGTTGGTGTTAGAGGCAATCTTGATATCGCTGCTTGACATGCCGTTGGTGATCACAAACGGAATGTTGCTCTTAGCAGACGTGATCTTGTTACCCGTAACAGTGACGTCGGTGATGCCGCCACCCTTTTCATCGTCGAAGTAGATGTAGCGGTTATCGGGATCCAAGTTGACGAAGTTGTTGTCGGTGATGTTGATGTTGCTCATTGGCACTGCAGCTTGGTTATTGAAGATTCGGATGTAGTTCCCTGAACCAAGTGCCCCTTTGTTTTCAAAGGTGTTGCCACTGATATAGAGGTTCTTCACGCAAACGAAGTGAATGTTGGCGCCATCTTCATCCAACAATGGTTTAGCATCTTGCACGTAGTTGTTCGTGAAGTGGATGTCGTGGATAATGCCGCCGACCCCTTTACCGTAAACCACGTGTTGCCCAATTGGGTTAGGCGCAAATGACTTCACAGCGCCAGACGTCTTGGACAGTGGGATAAATTGGTTGCCATCAACGGTGATATCGTATGATGGTAAGTTATCGTATTTGTCGCCTGGATTATGATATGACATCGCCTTGGAGTTTGAATAATCGACTTGGATTGCTTCCTTGTAGTCAAAATCCGTGTTGGCGTTGAAGCCGGTAAAGGTTGAATCCTTCACGTTCACGTTATGGCTACCATCGATATCAAGGTAGTGGCCAGTCGGTGATTCAGCGTTATCAAACGTACACTTGTTGAAGTTCACGTTCGAAGCATGGTGGATACTTTGAACGAAGACACTTTGGCCATCCGTTGCGTTGTAATCCCCACGGAACGTGGCGTTGTTCCAAGTGACGTTTGAAATGCCGCCATCGTAACCAACTTCAGGACTTGGGTAGACGAACGGCATCCGGTCACCACCAGCAATCTGGAAAACGGCCCCGTCATCAAAATCAAAGGTGATATCAGAATGCAACGTAATCGCTTTTAATTCAGCATTCGTAAATAAGTAGGTTCCCTTTGGAACGTGAATCGTGACCCCATTGGTATAAGTATTGATGATCCGTTGTAACAGTGGCGCGTTGTCGGTCTTACCGTCAGCCACCATCCCTTGATTTTGCGCATTAACCGTCGTTGCCGCGTGTGCAACGGTAGCTTGTTGCCCTGTAATGGCACTCGTACTAAACTGTGTCAAACCCACACCTGCAAAAGTCCCCAAGACTAGCAGGCCGAGAATGGCCTTACTCGATTTTCCCATTGTTCTTAACACATCCTCTCAAACAACTCTCAAACATAAACTGATTTTATTGTAACAAACTACAATCTCAACAACCTGTTTTAACCAAATAGTTAAGTAATTTAAATTAAATTGTCATATAGAGGGCGAAGCAAGGCGGTTAGAGAGCGGCGTGGAAGGCAACTTCAGTAAAAGCGCCCGGGCTTGGCGGTTTTACTGAAGTTGCCTTCCACATAGCTCTCTGCCTTGCGTAGCCCGTTTCGGCGTGGTTGCCAAAGCGCACCCAATTTCAACAATTTCTCAATTTAATTAGCAAGCGGAAAATTACAGCCCAACGAGGCGCCGAAATTAAAGCTGCCTCAGTGCAGTGTTGCCGTAACCTCCCTGTAACGACATCATGCCAACCAAGCATAGCTGAATCAACTTGCCTGTACCGCTTATTTGCTCACTCGCCCATCAACCAGTAACCATCACCCCAACACAAAAACAAGCCCCCACAACCACCCAGGTCGTCGGGGCCCGCACAACGCTAAACTCAGTCTAGAAAACTTCTTTATCCGTATAATGTTGAGCCAATTCATTAAAGTCATACGACTTCAATGCTTGGATGGCATCCTTCCCATTAAAGAACGCGGTGTAAGATTGCGCCAACATTAAGTTTAATTTCTTTGTTTCATCAAATTGAATCAGTACAACTGGAACGCCAGCTTGGAAGGCTGCCCCAATTTCGAAAATCGTCCCTGAATCAGGTTCGTTTTCAGCCGTTTCTTCCAGTTGGTAATCGATAATTGCCACAACAGCATCCGCCTTACGAACTTGGCGAACATCGCTGTTAAAGGTTGCAACTTGCCACTTAAAACTGCCAAATTCCAAATCATCATGTTGGTGTTCAGATGGCACGAAGATGCCGTCAGAAGCGACCGTTGGGTTCTCCTTCAACAAACTAACAACTTGGTTCACCCGGTCGTTTTGACCATCGCTAAAAAACGGTGCTGCAAGGTAAATGTGATTCATGGCAATTCTCCTTTGGTCTATATGAGGTTGCTATTAGCATACCATATTTTGGCCTAGGACGCTTTGAAAAGTCGGCCACCAACTAGAGTTCAAACAATAGCCGACTAAGTGTCTGGCCATCATCGTCATTTCGTTCCAACCACTCCCGAACGATCTTCGTATCATCATCCGTTTCCTGATTCAATAATTGCATCAAGCCAACCCGCTTATCATCGGTTAAATCAGCTAGCGCATCCTGATGTGCCGATAACCAATCAAGGAGTGCTACGGGTACCATCACCGATATCCCAAGCTGAGTGCTTTCCACCGGAATCAGCGCATAAGCCGGGAGCCAGGTTTCGGCATCCGTTGGTTCATGATCCAGTTCGGGCAAATCCGGCAGCCACCGCGCCAACAACCGGGCAACCTGTTCGATCAACGTTGGTAACACGTTGGTCATCGTTGGTGACGTCATTGCGATAAACACCCCAATGGCGTCCACTTTGAGATGAGCCAGCGCATCCATGAATGGTACCAGTAGTGGCTCCTTTTTACTGATTTGAATCAAATACGCGCCTAACAATTGCCACCCAACTGGCGCGATTTCACTCTTTTGGAGCACCGGTAACACATCTTCTTCTGTTACCGGTTGTTTCAAGAAACGGCCAACATCGTGTTGATTCAGTCTCGCATTCTCCTGGAACCGATCCAGTGCGCGTTCATCTTCGGCAATGGATGAAATCAGACTTACGATCGGATATGGCGAAGTCGTTGCCGTCGTCCACGCATACGCTGGTTCTAAAATTTGACGCGCTGCAAGTGAGACATTAATCGTGGCTAATTCGGAATCAATGGGCTTTAAGGCATACTGTTCTTTTAACATGGCGCATTCCTCCAAACTGTTTTCCCCATCATCGCAAGTTCAACCGCAAAAGGCAATCAACTCGCATCATTCACTGAAAATTATCAGAATCCAAAAATTGGGTCGCTCCTTCCCCACGGAAGCAAGCGACCCAATTCGTAGTGCGCGACCGGCAAAATCACGTACCAACAAGTATTTAGCACCTTCATACTAGCGGATTTTCGAGCTACGTGCAATTAGAATATGATGAGAATTCAACCAAAATGATTAAATAATCTCATTTTCCCATTACCAGTGTTATTATTTTAATTTTGGTCGCTCACATGCGATAATAGCGGTAGCAATATGGGGCTCGCCCCTAGTGCTAAAACCTAATGCTTGCAGCGTGTAAGGTCGATTTAATCGCACAGCGATGGTATCGAAAACGGACTGCTGTCACAGTCCGTTTTTTTGTGGGTATTTATCCTTAATACCCAATCAAAAAAGCACCGGCCAGTTAGCCAGTGCTCCGTTTAAATTCAATTTTAAGCTGTGAGTCTAGTGGAATTGCATCCCGCCATCGACTTCGATGGTTTGGCCAGTGATGTAGTTTGAATCTGGGCCAGCCAAGAAGGAAACAGCTGCTGCAACGTCTTCTGGTTCAGAGAGACGCTTGAGCGCGATGTCCTTGGCGAAGGTTTGCATGCCCCATTCGTCATCCTTGCCGGCGTTTTGGCCAACTTGGTGAGCGATGTCAAACATCATTGGGGTCTTAACGATCCCAGGTGCGTAGGCGTTAACCGTGATGTTTTCTTCGGCTAAGTCACGAGCAGCAACCTGCGTGATCCCACGAACGGCGAATTTAGTCCCACTGTAAAGGGCCAAGTTAGGGTTACCAACAACGCCGGCTTGAGAAGTGGCGTTGATGATCTTACCACCCTTGCCACTCTTCTTGAATTGTTCATGAGCGGCTTGAATACCCCAAATATCACCGGCAACGTTTACGTGGTAAACCTTGTCGAATTGTTCTGGTGTGATGGTGTCAATTGGCGTAGTTGGGCCAAGGCCGGCGTTGTTAACTAAAACGTCAAACCCACCTAATTTTTCAGCAGCTTCACCAACTGCTTTGAAGAAGTTATCACGATCACTAACATCAACCTTGATCCCAGTAGCTTTGCCACCAGCATCGTTGATTGCTTTAGCAACTTCATTTGCGGTGTCGATGTTTAAATCAGCAACTGCGACTGCGAAGCCATCAGCTGATAAACGTTGCACAATCGCCTTCCCGATACCTTGTGCACCACCAGTTACAAATGCGACTTTACCATTCAATTCTGCCATTCGTAATGCCTCCTAGAAAAATAATCATTTCACAACATGATTATCATACACCATTTTCACAGTTTTTGAAAGCGTTTCCAGTTCTTTTAAAATAAATATTTTTCTTTACTAAGATTGTTAATCAACGTCATTACCTACTGATTATTGGTAGTAACTTTCAGATAGGTTCTCATTAACGGCACCGTTATTGAATCAGTATGTTTTTCCCAATCAATTAAGAAATTATTCTAAGTTGTCGCATCCCGAACAAAGTACAATCTCATTCAAACCACCCCCGCCTAATTAATTGTGAATCCACCGCAATTCGTTGAACCTGCTGTGATTCAGCCAGCCCGAATGCTAGGCGACCAACGCGTTCAAAGTGGTGGTCAATCGTGGGAATGTTGAGTAACCGGCTACTCAGTTGATTTTCCTGTCCCATTAGTGGCGGTACTTGTTGCTTGGCCTCTTGGTACCGTTGTGCCACGCCCGCTGCCACATCATCACCATTGGTAAAAATCATCTCTGGTTGCAAGTTTCTGCTCAGATAATCACCAGCAACCCGGTAGCCGTCCTGATAAGTCGTGACGTTGGTTTGGAGCAACTCTGGTATTGGCGATGACCCAAAAACGGTTTGAAAACAAGCACTCGTATGCTGGCTTGTGGGGCTAATGTCATCATTTCGACTTAACAGAATCCCGATTCGCCGGTAACCAAGACTCCGAATTCGCCTAAACGCCGCTAGATACGTTTGCGTCCGGGTTGCAAATGCAGCTGCCAGATCAATCGTCCCTGGATCCTCGCAGCAAACGATTGCACCATACTGCTGGTACGGTAACATATCTGCCAAAGCAATCGCGTGTGAAGTAAAAATAAGCCCGTTATAAGTCCGGCGCTGCAATTGCTCTAAGTAGGCCATTTCACGACCAGAATCATAATTCGATTGTAATAACACAATTTGATAGTGATGACTACTTTCAAAAGCTGCGGCAACGATTCCCGCTAATAGTTGCGAAAAATAGGGATGGTTCAAATGCGGTACGATTACCCCGATGTTAAGCGTGTGGCCCTTGCTGAGATCTCGCGCAATCGTATTTGGCACAAATTGGGTCGCATCAATAACTGCTTGAATTCGAGCACCCGTTTTTGCCGACACGTAACCACTTCGATTGACGTATCGAGAAACTGTGGACACTGAAATACCAACTCGTTTGGCAATATCACGCATTGTTACCATGTCGACCCTCTCCTTCTGCCATCAACAATTAGCCAAGTACCGTGCGATTCCGTAAGCAACACCGTCCTCATCGTTCGTTCGAGTTACGTACCGGGCATGCTGCTTCACAAAATTATTTGCGTTCCCCATCGCGATGGGAACCCCCACAGCCTGAAACATCGGCATATCATTTTCACCATCACCAAAAGCTGCTAGTTCATTCACCTGTAACTGATTCATCGTTTGAATCCACGTAATACCAGTTGATTTTTGAGCCCGTGAACTAGTGATTTCAAGGTACCAGTCACCAGACTGTTTAATACTAATATCGGTTAGCTGCAGCTCTTGAAGTTGCGTCTTGATTGTTGCCATTTGATCCGCATCAAAGATAATCAACATGACTTTGAAAATGGTCAGTTGATGATTTAAAGCCGCTCTTGTAACCACCATTGGCTGTTGGTGTGTCACATTTTGTTCGTATTTGATTCCCGCATCAATTTGCGTTGTCAACCAACTCGTCGCCGTGTAATAACTTTGACTAACCGTTGGAAACGATGTTTGTAAACACTCAGCCAGCTGCTGACA
This sequence comes from Secundilactobacillus muriivasis, assembly GCF_054785195.1. Classification (NCBI taxonomy): domain Bacteria; kingdom Bacillati; phylum Bacillota; class Bacilli; order Lactobacillales; family Lactobacillaceae; genus Secundilactobacillus; species Secundilactobacillus muriivasis. Next base: position 57,243 of record NZ_BAABMI010000019.1, read on the forward strand.
GCTATCCGTTGAAATCGGAAATTGCGCCAACGGTTCCAAAACGCCTTGCTGAAAGATGATACCGCCGTTAAAGCCGATTTGAGGCCCCGTTAAGCCTAAAGCTTGAATTATCGCTTGCATTTCAAACGGTGCTCGAGCTGAAACTAGGGTTGTTGAAAAATTGGCTTGTCGAATCGTTTTAATCGTTTGGGCAGTGAGGCGCCCATCCGTTTTAATCAGTGTACCATCAATATCTAAAAAAACGTGCTTAATCATTAGTGCCACCTCTTTCTGCCCTATTATAAATTGTGGAACGCGTTCCATAGCAAGCCATTATTTTGCCCAGAAATTGGTTAACTATCCGTTAGTCTTTATCATCATCTATACGTCCGGAACACCCTGAAAATCATAGCTCAGTTTTTATTGTCGCTTGTGTCCAGCGTAAGCATTTGGTGCGATTTGGGTGCCGGCTGTTTGTCGTCGCTTCGCTTGCCAAAGCCGCACGAAAGCCAGCGCTCTCAGGCTACAAAATTCGGCGCCACTTAAACTGTTATTTCTAGGGTTCCTGAAGTTATAGAAACTTGTCAACCACGCGTTTTCTGGTCACCACGCCGAATGGTGCTGCGCGAGACTGAGAGCTGCATGTAGGGGCACTTCGATAAAACCGCCAGGCCCGGGCGCTTTCACCGAAGTGCCCCTACACACCGCTCTCACCCCGTCTCGCTCCGCACACTGTCGCACAAAAAGACGCCGATTCAATTACGAATCGACGCCAACAGTCAAAGCCAAGCCTAAGCTTCCTCTTCGACCTTATTCTTTAATGAAGTATTATTCAAAAGTAAGTTCAAGATAACCGCGATGAAACTCCCAACAACCATCCCGTTGCTCAAAATGGTCTGCACTTCAGCAGGCAAGAATTGGAACAGGGCTGGTTGAGTTGTAACACCCAGGCCAAGACCAACTGAAACGGCGATGATCAACATGTTCTTGTTGTTGAGATCGACCTTCATCAGCATCTTAACCCCTTGGGCACCAACCATCCCGAACATAATCAACATGGCACCACCCAGAACTGAAGATGGAATCAAGGTTGCGATGGCCCCAAACTTGGGGATCAAGCCCAAGAAAATCAATAGGAAGGCTGAGTAGTAAACTGGCCGTAATTTCTTAATGCCGGATAACTGCACGATCCCAACGTTTTGCGAGAAAGTGGAGTATGGGAAGGTGTTGAAGATCCCACCTAAAATGGCCGCTAACCCTTCAGACCGGTACCCACGCGCCAAGTCGTTGTCGCTCAAGTCGCGGTGAGTAATGTCAGCTAAGGCAAAATACACCCCGGTTGATTCGATCATACAAGTGATGGCCGCTAAGATCATGGTTGCAATTGATGACCATTCAAAGCGTGGGACACCAAAGTAAAATGGCCGTGGCAATTGAACCCAGTGGGCCGCACTAACTGATGCAAACCCAACTTTACCTAACGCGATTGCCAACAACGTCCCCACCAGAATTCCGACTAACACGGAAATCTGTTTGAAGAACCCGCGACCCCAGATGTTGATCACAATAATCACAAGCGCGGTCGTAAACCCGAGAATCAAGTTAACGGGCGAACCAAAGCTCTTGGCAGTGGCATCACCGCCACCAAGGTTTTGGAAGGCAACTGGAATCAGGGTAAACCCAATCAATGTGATTAATGACCCCGTCACAACTGGTGGGAAGAATCGACGTAATTTGGCAAAGAAGCCTGAAATCAAAAAGATAAAGATGCCGGCTGAAATAATCCCGCCGTACATGTATCCCCAACCAAAGTGACCGCCAATGCTTTGCAGTGGAGCCACGTATTCAACGGCACACCCAAGCACAACGGGTAAGCCGATCCCAGTCAACGGCGTCCGCTTCAATTGAAGCAACGTCGCGATGCCACACATAAAGATGTCCATTGAGACCAAGTAAGTCATTTGGGCAGCGCTAAAGTGCAGAGCGCCACCAATTAACAACGGGACCAAAATATCGCCAGAGTACATGGCTAATAAATGCTGAAAGCCTAAAATTAAGTTTCTGATCACCGATCGTTCGTTTTTTGCAGTATCCACGGTCTTCACGACTCCTTATTCGGTTTTAATTTTCTTGTCAACTAATAATAGCATTGAATCTAACCTAAATCAAATTAGTTCTGAACATTACAGCTATAATAGCGATTAATGTTCGCTTTCACTTATTTTCTGATATAAGTCGATAATTTCACGACCCAACTCAATCGTGGTCATCGCCATACTGAGGTGGTCTTGCGCGTGAACTGCCAGTAATGATGGGGGTTCGCTGTCGCCTCGTGCCATCGCACTTAACGCCGTTGTCTGAAGTTGATGCCCTTTAGCAAGGTACGCTTCGGCATCCGTCAACCGACTCGCCGCCAACTCAAACTGCCCCTGTTTGGCGGCTTTAATGGCTTCAAACGCCGTACTTTTCGCCTTTCCCGCCGTCATGATCAGACCCATGATGGTTTGCTCATCCACAATGTCACCTCCCTAAAGAAAAAACTTTTTAATAATTAACGTAGCGCTACTAGCAACGAAAAGCAATCTCTTTTTGGCGAATTCCGAATGTAACCGGTTTAGGTTGAAATGATTATCAAGTTTATCCAATCTAATTTTAATAAAAATAAGGCTGAACGCAAAAAAACGGTCCCGCCGCAGAATTATCATTCCGCAGACGTGACCGTCATGATTAATACTTTATTTTATAAGAAACCACCATAAGTGTTTGTCAGATCAACGTGTTCGTTTGGGTTGACCATCAACAGTTCGGCGTTAACGAAAGTCTCGATTCCAAGACGGCCTAATTCACGACCGTAACCAGAGTTCTTGATCCCGCCAAATGGGAGTTCAGGGGCAGTCCCACCAAAGTTGTTCACGAAGACCATCCCAGTTTCAATCTTACCAGCAACTTCAGCGGCGTGCTTTGGATCGCCACCGAAGACGATACCGCCAAGGCCGTAGTTTGAATCGTTAGCCAAATCAATGGCAGCTTGTTCGTCCTTGACCTTGTAAACGACCCCAACTGGACCGAAGAATTCCTTCCAGTATGATGGGTTATCACGCTTGATGTCCGTCAAGATGATTGGTGGGAAGAAGTTGTTATCCAAGTTATCATCGATTTCACCAAAGGCTAAGGTTGCGCCATTTTCAACGGCTTCCTTGGCTTTAGCGACCAAGCCCTTTTTAGCACTAACCGTACTTAATGGGGCTAAGCTCGTTTCAGGATCCATTGGATCGCCTGGTTTAACGGCACCGAAGGCCTTCTTCAAGATTTCCAAGAACTTATCGTAGTTCTTTTCAGTAACAATAAACCGCTTGGATGACGTGCAGACTTGGCCAGCGTTGTAAAGCCGGGCCTTGCCAACAATCTTTTCAACATCGCTTAAATCGGCGTCGTCTAAGATGACGAACGGATCACTCCCACCTAATTCGAGAGAACTCTTCTTTAAGTTACGACCTGCTTCGGAAGCAATTTCCTTACCAGCGCGTTCTGAACCGGTCAAGGCAACCCCTTGGACCCGCATGTCAGCAATCACGTTGTTAACTTGATCGTAGTTGATGAACAAGTTAACGCAGGCCCCGTCTTCAGCGCCACCTTCAGCAACGGCTTGTTCAAAGGCCACAGCTGAACCTGGTGTGTTGCTGGCGTGCTTGTAGACGAGTGGATTCCCAACTAAGTAGTTCGGTGCGAAGACCCGCATCATTTGGTAAAGTGGGAAGTTCCAAGGTTCAACAGCCATTAAAACCCCAACTGAGTGGTACTCAACGTGGGCTTCACCCATGACGGTTTCAATCGGTTCGTCCTTTAAGAAATCGGCACCCTTAGTGGCGTAGTATTCGGCAATCAAAGCACACAGCGCAACTTCGCCCTGCGCCTCAGCATAAAGTTTTCCCATGTCGTGGGTGATGATGGTTGCTAACTCATCTGATTTCTTTGTGAATACTTCCGCAATCTGGTGTAACACCTTTGCGCGTCCAGCAAGTGGTTCGTTCCGCCATTTCTTGTATAACGCGTGTGCCTTGGTTAAGGCTGATTCCACGTATGCATCGTCGTGGTTTTCATAAGTTTTTTCAACTTCATTCGTGTAAGGATTAATCGTTTGATAGGCCATTTAGTGACTCCCTTTCCTGCCATTCAAGATGACGTTTGTATTTGTAACCGTTATCAAGAGTATAGAGGGCTAGTTTGCCAAAAGCAAGCGCATTCTTACTCGCCGTAGTGTGAAGCTTTCACAAACTAAAAAAACGAATTGAAATGTATACTAGTCAACGTTTACAAGTTGTTTGATAATGGCGTGTTCATTGATTTCCATAATGAAAACCTAACTTTCACAGTTTGTGATGAAATGTACATTATTTAAAACTTTCATAAAAGAATTTTCGGCTAATGTTTACATTACGTTTTCATTAAAGCTTATTCGATGTTCTCATTTTTAAGTTAAGTTCCGATTCCGCCACCGCCTTGTCAAATGGTATACTTTATCTTAATAGTCCATTGCTAAAGGGGAAGTTATCGTGAAATACCGTCTACAGGTCATCATCTTTGTCCTCGTTGCCTTCATGCTAGGCTGCAACGAGTTTATGGTGGTTGGAATCCTATCCGACATTGCTGAACATCTGAACGTTTCGATTGCCGCTACCGGCTACCTCGTTACCATCTTTGCCACGACCTACGCATTAGGGACGCCGTTCGTGACCATTTTAACGAGCCGATACAGCCGGTATAAAACGTTACTGGCACTTATTATCGTCTTCTTTATTGGGAACACTTTGAGTGCCCTAGCTGTTAATTACTGGGTCATGATGCTGTCGCGAATCATCACCGCTAGTGTGGCGGGCTCGATCGAATCACTAATCATGATTTTTGCCAGTCAAGTGGCACCACGGGAGAAGCGCGCCGGGTTAGTGTCGTGGATCTACGCTGGCTTCAGTATCGCCTCCGTTTTAGGAGTGCCGATTGGGACCACTATCAGTACTAATTACAGTTGGCGGGATGCGTTCTTGGCAATTTCGGTCGTCACCGTTATTGTATTTGGCCTGCTAACGTTGATTCTGCCGAAACACATCGAGCAGGTCCAAAGTTCCATCCGTGATCAGCTCGTCATTTTAAAGGATCGGCGCATTTACGTCGCTGTTATTCTCGTGTTGTTCACGGCAGCAACCTTCTACGCCTACTACACTTATATTCGACCAATTTTGACGTCGGCACTTGGGTTCAACGTGCATCAACTCAACTGGCTGCTATTCGTCATCGGCCTCGTCAGCATCATGAGCAACTGGCTTTCGGGGACTTTGGCGAACCACGATGGCCTGAAAAAAATGCCGCCGTTTTACATGGTCGACATTGTGCTACTCGTTCTGCTGCCATTCGGCTTGATGAACCAAGTAATCGGCTACGGCATGTTGCTGATTCTGAGCTTGATCGTCACAGTTCTTGGGTCGCCAATTCAGATTCACTTCATGAACATTGCCGAACAGGATTATCCGCAAGCAATGGTGTTTGCATCGTCGTTAAATGCCATCTTCTTTAACTTCGGCATTTCGCTAGGTTCTGCCACGGCTTCGATGTTGATTGATCCGTTGGGCGTTGCGCGAATCAGCTGGGGTGCAGCGGTTTATGCGGCGTTGTCGTTGGGGTTGATGCTTGTGTTGAATCGGGTGATGAAGCGGCATCAGGCTGGTAAGGTTAAGGTGAACGATTAGCAGTTTAGATGATAAAAGCATCAAACAGCGGGCGTTGGGGCGCGTTGTTTGATGCTTTTTTGGGTTACTTGATAGGTTTTATATTGGTAAGTTTGAAGCCAATATTGCCTAGAATTGACGTTACCTTTTTGCTGTTACATAGCCTAAACGTGTTCCACAGGGCAGAGAGCTGCACGTAAGGTACTTCCACCACAATTCCCAAAACCCGGGAATTCTGGCGGAAGTACCTTACGCTCCGCTCTCTAACCGCCCTGTTCCACACTCTCTGCTCGTTCCTGTCCTCGAGACTAAACGTGCGCCACAAAGCAGAGACTTGCACATAAGGCCCTCCGGCCACAAACCCCCAAAACCGGGGTTTCTGGCCGGAGGGCCTTATGCTCCAGTCTCTAACCGCTTTGTTCTGCACTCTCTAACTATGCTTCTTAACAAACTCCTCAATCGGCAACCGAAAATCTTGATAGTACTTCTCTAAATCCTCACGCGACCAATCCCACCACGCGATTTTCTCTAAATCGGTTTTGATTTCGTCCGAGAAGCGGTCCTTGATCTTCTTGCCTGGAATGCCGCCGATGATCGTGTAGGGTTCCACATCCTTGGTGACTACGGCACCAGCGCCAATCACTGCACCGTCACCGATCGTGATCCCGGATTGGACGACGACATCGTGCCCCAACCAGACATCGTTGCCAATCACTGTCTTGACTTGCTTGCGTTTTTGCAAAAATTCGGTATCGGGATCACCGAAACCGTAACCGGCGCCGTTGTAAGCGAAGATGTGCTGAGCTGGCCGGTCGTACGGGTGATTCGTGGGGCCGATTCGCACCATCGCCGCCATACTAATGAACCGCTTTAAGGTACTATTTTGAATAAAGCAAAATTGTCCTGTATACGTATAATCATCAATGTTACTATTATCTATGAAATTTTGACTACCGATTTCAACGTATTGGCCGAAAGTCGTGTCCTTAATCTGACTGCCATCGCCAATCGTGGGGTGGTCCTTTGACAGTTTCACAAAATCAATGTGCATCTATGTCACATCCTCAACTTTAGTTTGTTCTTATTATAAAACAAAATGCCGAAAAAGGGGTCTTCATCATGTATCAAATTAACGCACTCGATCAGTTTGACGTTACCGATTACGCTGGCGACGTTTTCCAACTCAAAGACACGACGACGCCAGACGCCGTCCTCGTTCGGAGCTCTCAGGTGCCAGATGATTTAATTAGTCACCGGCTATTGTTAGTCGCTCGTTCTGGGATTGGCACCAACACGATCAACATTCCCGCCTGTACCGCAAACGGGACTGCCGTATTTAACACCCCCGGCGCCAACGCCAACGCCGTCAAGGAACTGGTGGTGCAGTGTCTCTTCCGCTACGTTCGCCCACTCTATCCGGCGATTAAAAATACCACTACGCTGACCGCCGACAACCTCCAAGACGCCGCCGAAGCAACTCGGAAGGACTACGTTGGCGAAGAACTTTACGGGAAAACCGTGGGCATCTTGGGGCTTGGCGCCATTGGCCAGCGGTTAGCGAATACCTGCTACCACATCGGGATGCAAGTTGTGGGTTACAACCGCAGTTTTAAAAATCTGCAACACGTTCAACAGTTAGAAACCGTTGATGAAGTCTTAGAACAATCCGATTTCGTCATCATCTTGTTACCATTGACCGACGAGACCAAGGGCATGCTGAGTACGGATCAGTTCCGCTTAATGAAGGACACTGCCATCTTGATGAACTTCGGTCGCGGTGAAATCGTTGATAATCAGGCCGTGATCAATGCACTGGAAGAAGGTCAGTTCTCCCGCTATATTACTGACTTCCCACATAACGATTTAAAAGATAACCCCAACGTTGTCATGATGCCCCACTTGGGTGGCAACACCGTTGAAGCCCTGTCACACAGCGCTAACCTAACGTTGCAAAACACCCTCGATTTCCTTGAATCTGGCACCATTCGGTCTTCCGTCAACTTTCCACCGGCCGACTTGCCATTTACCAGTCCTCACCGAGTAACCTTCTTCTTCAAAGCCCGGCAAGATTTTTGGGCTGACGTGGCACACATTCTTAACAAACACGAGATTCCGGTGCGTGAGTTGATGAGTAACTTCCGTGACGACTACGGCTACACCATCGTCAACATCGACTTAACGGAGATTCACAAGGAAATCGGTGAACTCAAGGAGATTCATGACCAACTGATGCACCTCGATGGTATGATTCGCATCCGCCTCCTGAAGAACCCATCAGAACGGGTCGAAGCCGCCGAAATGGAACATGGCACGGCACTATAGCGGCATCTCTAGCAAATTTCTTAAGCTTGCGCGAATCAATTGACGCCCTGCATTAAATTCGCTAAACTGAGTTGATTATGGTATTTTGACCAAAATTAATGACGTCTGTCCGTTGCATCTCACTCAATCGTGCATCTCGCACCCTAATAGGAGGCCCTAATGACAACCCACACCATCATGACGCTGATCGATCAGTACGGCTACTTCGCCGTCATCTTCCTTATCGCCCTGGAAAACGTTTTTCCACCGATTCCCTCGGAAATCATTTTGACGTTTACCGGCTTTTTGACCATCAGTACATCCATGACCGTCTGGGGCGCCATCATCGCCTCGACCGTGGGTTCCGTCCTCGGTGCCGTTATCTTATATGCGATTGGCCGAATCGCCTCACCGGAACGGTTAAACCGCTTCTTGGGCACCCGCTTTGGTCGCCTGCTCCGGTTAAAGCCAACCGATATTGAAAAAGCAGCCCGCTTCTTCAACCGTCGCGGTAACGGCGCAATTCTCTTTGGCCGCTTCGTTCCGGTCATCCGGAGTTTGATTTCAATTCCGGCTGGTATGTCCGGCTTCCCACTTGGGCGGTTCTTAGCCCTCTCCACCGTTGGCACACTGATTTGGAACACGGTGTTAATTTACGCCGGGAGTCTGGCAGGTAATCATTGGCAGGCAATCGTTGCTCAATTTGAAGTTTATAGTCACTGGTTGCTGATTGCAGTGATCGTGGTGTTAGCGATTATTGGCATCGTTTGGTTTTGTCGGCGACGGCATTTGGCACAAACCACCTCGAAAATGAAAGAATTAGACTAACTTAAACGCCCCTCAAGAATGATAATCATTCTTGAGGGGCGTTTTAATGTTGACCTAGGTTAACGACGCGCTATTTAATCAACTCCGCATAATCCACGCCAAGTCGTTTGGCAATGTTGACGACTTCCGACATGGTCTTATCATCAACGATAATCCCGTTTTGCTTGCGGTCTTCGTAAGCCAGTGCTTCCTTGTCACCATGCACGTAAACGGTCTTACCCGGAATTGCGGGTAAGTCCCGAATCTCTTGGAGGTAAGCTGAGAAACGCTTGATGATCTGATCCTTATCGCCAAAGATACCCGGATCAATCGCAACGAAGCTTTGACTTGGTCCCGAGTGCAGGTCCTTAGTGGTGATTTCGTTTGAAATACTGCCCATCGAGAGAATCCCAGTGAAAATCTCAACGATGACGCCGAGGCCGTAACCTTTATGACTCCCGGTTTCTTCGTCAACACCGCCAAGTGGCGTCAAGCCAACTGGTGCTTCGGGGTCTCGCAACTGATCGAGCGTTTCGTCATCCGTAATATCATTAACTGGTTGATTGCCGTCTTTAGCAACCCAAAACGCTGGCAGGTCTTTTTCCAACTTTCGATAAACTTCAATTTTACCCTGTGGCACCGTGGTCGTTGCGACATCGTAGATAAAGTTGTGCGGTTCGGCCGGCATCGCAAAGCCAATTGGGTTGGTCCCGATAAAGGCCTGTGTGGCGTGAGTTGGCACCATTCCGGGACGTGAGTTGGTTGACGACATGCCAATCAAGCCTTCGTTGGCAGCTAAGTTCGCGTAGTAACCAGCAATCCCGTAGTGCAGCGAGTTACGGGTCGTCACAATCCCGATCCCGTGAGCTTTCGCCTTTTGGATGGCTAGCTTCATACTGTAAATACCGTTCAGTTGGCCTAAGCCAAACTTGGCATCCACTACCGCGCTAACATCGGTTTCCTTAACGATTTCCGGCTGGCTATGCACCTGAACCTTGCCGTTTTGAATATTACGGTCATACATGATCAACCGTTGGACCCCATGAGAGGCAATCCCAATCAAATCCGTGTACACCAATGTATCCGCAACCTCTTGGCTCTGTTCATCCGTAAACCCGTAGGCTTGATAAATCTGCTTCACAAGCTGAATCATTTTGTCACTATCATATCGTTTTACCACGTGATCACCACATTCTTCTAAAGTTATCGGTACCGGCAGCCGTCAGTACTTGGTTTCAGTTTAAGGCGCAATTGATGCAAAAACTAGTCCTCAGTTAAAATCTGGTAAATTGGCGCCCCCTCGCACTGTTCCGGAACGTGAGTCCCTAGTAGGGTTGCAATGGTTGGTGCCACATCCACCTGTCGAATCACCCGTTCAGTGGTGTAATTGGCCTTAATACCCGGTCCGGCAGCGACGAAGGTCGGCGTGACGGAAGTGTTAAAGTAGCCTTCTGCCGTTGATAAACCATCCCCGTGCAGTCGGTTAAAGCCTTCGTTAACGGTGAAGAAGATATCACCCGCCTCATCACCGTTAGTGCCGAAGACAACAGCGTCCTTATTGCGAACGGCTAATCCAACTACCCGTTTACCGGTATCTGGATCGCGGTAGTTGTAAAGATCTGAGATCACTTGTTCTTCCAACTCATATTTATCAGCTGGATCAACGATTCCGTGCTTGTCACGGCCCTTTACGTTAATGTAGATGTAATTACTCCGAATCTGGACGGCCGTGGTTTTTTCCCAGTCAACTTCATCAAGTTTATGCCCATCGGCATCCGTTTTCAGTGTCGTATACCCGAGTTTCTCCATCACTGACACATTCAAACCGCCGTACTCACCCAGAATTGGCGGTACGTTTTCACCGACCAATAGACCGTGATCGGAAACAACGAAAATTGTGTATCCTTCATCCAAGAAGTGCAGGAATCGACCAATGTAGTCGTCAGTCTGTTTGAAGACCCGTTCAATGAACTGTTGGTAGACTTTTTCATCGGTATTTTTCCAAGGGGCTAACGTTTTGCCGAGGTGCCAGAGTTGGTGGCCCGCACAGTCTACGTTGTGTAAATGACTAAAGATGGCGTCATATTGGTGATGCTGAAGGAGATATTCTAGACAATCCGCTTGCCACTGACAATAAATATCCCATGACGGAATAAAAATTTCCCGAACCAGTTCAGCATCTTCCCCACCAATCAAACTAACTGGCGGTACGGGACCAACGTTTTTCACGATATCGTCAAATAACGCTTCATCCGACCACAACATGTGATTCGTCACATCTAGGGCATTACTGATCCAGAAACGCAGGTTTTGCCCGTCAGGTGAAAGTTCCAAGATTTTATAGGATCGGCAGCACGGCTTCGTCTGACCCTTTTTCGTCACGTCATCCACGATTTCTGACACCATTTCACCCTTTGGAATAACCGCAAATGGTTCGGCATCCGCCTTAGTATGGTAAAGTGCTACGGCATCGTAATCACCAGATTCACCCTTAGTGATCAGGGCAATCCGCGTTTCAGTCCCGCCGGAAACAACGAAGTGAAATTCTAAGGCGTCCTTAGGCGCGTTCGCCCAACCTTCAGCAGGCTTTATCCCCGTAAAGAATTGATCATACGCCACTTTAGCGCCAATCATCATTTCGGTATCGTCCAATGTCTTGATATAGGTCCGGATCTCATTACCTTCGCGGGACTTATCACCCCACCAGAGTTCCATCATCTCATCATCTTCATCAGACGGCGCGCTGTCTGGCGTTTTCAAAACCTCTTCTAAATCGGTAATGTTACACCCAACGCCAGCAGCTTTATCGGTGTGGGCCGTAAAGTGATCGCGTTCGACATCAGCGTTTGCGTAAACGATTTTTTCCCAATCCATTTGAGCAACGCCCATGTTGACGGATCCTGGTTGGGTACCATCAACCACACTCAGTAACGGACTCTTTGAAGTTGGTGGCCATGAACATCCTGGCCAGTGCCAGACCATCGTTTTCTTACCATTCTTAGTTGTTTCGTTCCAAATCGGTTCGGCTTTACAATTTCGAGAATCCATATTGTAGACCACCGCATCCAAACTTTCCGGCGCCTGACGCCAATAACAAGTAATGCCGTGTGTCCCAGGATATGTACCCGTCGCTAACGTTGTCCAACAAGGTGGCGTAATCGTTGGAACGGCGCCTAGCAGTTTAATGCCTTGGTGGGCAGAGCCCCGTTCGAGGTATTTTTTTAAATTCGGCATCTTACCTTCAGTCACTAAACGGTTTGCCGTTCGAGAATCCATGCCATCGATTCCGAGAACGATCACTTTATCAGTTCGTGGTTTTTCGGTCATATTAAAGCCTCCAGTTCTTCTGCTATCAATCGGCGCTCAGTGGGGATTGCGCTCGTTAGATTAGATATTATTGGCGGAAGCTTAACGAGAACTTAAAATGACAGTTTTTGGTATCTGTTTGGTTATGGTTGATGCCGTGGTGATGGGATTGGTTGAGAATTGTTAAGAAAATTAAAAGGCCGGGGCGTTGGCGCTTGGCGGCGTTTGGTGTTACCGGGTGGTGCTGGCGACGTGCTTTGCTACTACGGTTGTTTCGGCTCGGTTTGCGCTGACTCATTTCCGCAGGTTATTAACCTTGTGAAGCCTTCTTAATTAATTTCTTTCTGGCCGCCACGCCGAAACGCGTGAAAAAAATCAGAAGCTTGCACATAAGGCCCCCATCCCTAACCCCCGAAGTTCAGGCTTTCGTATTACTGAGTGGTGCTGGCGACGTGCTTTGCTATTACGGTTGTTTCGGCTCGGTTTGCGCTGATTCGTTTCGCAAGCCAGTTATTTGTGTGAAGCCTTTTTAGTTAACCACTTTCTGGCCACCACGCCGAAACGCGTGAAAAAAATCAAAAGTCTGCACATAAGGCCCCTCTAGCTAAACCCCAGGTTCGGGGGTTTAGCTAGAGGGGCCTTATGCTCCGACTTCTAACCGATTTTTTTCACGCTCTACTCAAACACAAACTGATTATGATAAAGTTCCGAATAAAACCCACCAGCTGCAACCAGCTCATGGTGCGTGCCTTCTTCGATGACTTCACCATCCTTCAGCACAACGATCTTATCCGCGTTTAGAATCGTCTTCAACCGGTGGGCAATCACGAAGGATGTCCGGCCGGCGATGGCTGCTTCCATGGCGTATTGAATCTGTTGTTCCGTCACGGTATCCACGTTTGACGTGGCTTCGTCCAAAATCAGGATTTCTGGGTTGGACAGAATCGTCCGCGCGATTGAGATTTGTTGCTTTTGACCAACGGAGAAGACGTCGTTACTGTCATCCACGTGGGTCTCGTACTTGTCCGGTAAGCTATCGATGAACTCGTGAATGTGGGTCGTTTTAGCAACCGTAATCACTTCATCCATCGTGGCGTCTGGTTTCCCAAACCGGATATTATCCGCAATCGTACCCGAGAACAGCACGGATTCTTGCAACACGATGCCGACCTTTGACCGGAGACTATCCAGATCAAACTTTCGGATGTCGATGCCATCGTATTTAATGACCCCGTTATCCACGTCGTAGAACCGATTCATCAGGTTCATGACAGTGGTCTTCCCAGAACCAGTTGGCCCAACTAAGGCCACCATCTGGCCCTTCTTCACATCAATGTTAACGTCTTTTAAGATGTGTTGATCTGGCAAATACCCAAAGTCAACGTGTTCAATTTGGATCCCATCGCCGACTTCCTTGAAGGGTTCACCATTTTCAGGGCGCACTTCTTCGGGTTCGTCAAACATCACGTTCAACCGAGTGGCACCGGTGATGGCCAATTGGAGCTGACCAAATGATGATGAAATCTGCATGATTGGGTTGTAGTACTGTTGTGCGTATTGGATAAACGTCACGATTAACCCCAACGCCGTAGCGGTGCTCATCGTTGAATCGTTCAGCACTAACTTGGTCCCAACGAAGATCACCAACGCGGTCGTCAATAATTGGAACCCATTCATCACGGGCATGATCATCCCTGACCAAGCTTGAGCAGCAAAGGTTGATTTTTGAACCTTGTCGTTACGAACGGTAAAGCCGTCAATAGCATCTTGTTGCTGACCTTCAACGATGATCGCCTTTTGGCCGGAAATTTTTTCGTCCATGTAGGCGTTCAACGTACCGACTTCGGCTTGTTGGCGATCGGTGTATTTTTTAGCTTGGGTAATAATGATCACGGCACACAACACCGCAACTGGGGTGGTCGAGACCGTTACCCATGCCAGGCTGACGTTTTGCCGGAAGATCATGATCAACACCCCAACGAACAGGGCAAAGTTGGTCGTGACGTTCACAGCAGCTTGGTTCAACGTGTTTTGAATGTTATCCAAATCAGAGGTGAACCGCGCCAAAATATCACCGTCTTCATGCCGGTCAAAGTAGGCGATCGTCAAGCGTTCCAACTTACCAAACAAGCCTTTACGCATCCGGTTAGTTGAGTGACCAACGATCCGGGTGAACAAAATCGTGTACAGCAATTGGGCAACCCCGGTCATGACGTAGAACGCCAACAGGAGCCACATCGACTTGAAGAACGTCACCTTACTTGCCGGGTTCGACACCGCAACGCTGTGTAGCGTGTTGATGGTCGTCCCGTGTGGCAGTGATGACAAGATTGAAGCCGGCACGTTGCTGTTAGTCAGTTGGTGCCAGTCGTGTGGCATGGCAGCCATTTGTTGCAGGCTGTGAATCGTCGTGCCCTTTGGTAGGCTCGACAGCACTTGAGCGGGCACGTTGCTATCCGTCAATGACTTCCAGCCAATCGTGTGGCCGGTTGCTTGACTCAACTGAGTAGCAATGTGTTGCAACGCATCTTGCGATGAAACGGCCCCGGCTGCGATCTTCTTCAGCGCCTTAATGGCTTCAGGCGCATGCTGGTGCGTGAAGAAGTTGCCGACGTAGTTTGTTAAATGCGTGATGGCATCCCCCATGATCACCGGCGCCTTCACTTGCAGGTAGGTGGCGGCAATCACGAAGATCGCGATCACGAGAAATTGTAGTTTGTATTTTTTAAAATACAGGTAGAAGAATTTAATCGCTCTAGCAGTATCATTCATTGATTAGTCCTCCTTCGCCTTTTGCGTGTCGTAGATCTTGCGGTAAACGTCAGAGGTTTCAACCAACTCGCGGTGATTGCCTTGCGCAACCAGGCGACCTTCGTCCAGTACCAAAATCGTATCAGCGTGAACTACTGATGAAATCTTTTGAGCGATAATGATCGTGGTCGTCCCCTTTAACTCGCGGTTAAAGGCGTCTTGAACCAGCTTTTCAGAGTGGGCATCCAACGCTGAAGTTGAATCGTCCAAAATCAGTACCTTTGGCTTCTTGATCACACCACGGGTAATCGATAACCGTTGCTTTTGACCACCAGAGAAGTTGTTGGCCCGTTCTTCCACTTCCGCATCGTAACGTTGTGGTAACCGGTCGATAAATTCCGCGGCTTGGGCAATTTTAGCCGCCCGGTCCATATCAGCATCGGTGGCGTTTGCGTTCCCCTGCTTCAAGTTCCCGGCAATGGTCCCGGAGAACAGGATGGCTTTTTGCAACACGATGGAGATGGTGTTCTTCAATGTGAGTTTAGAGACGGTTCTCAAGTCCTTACCGCCCACTTCAACCGTCCCCTCGGTTGGATCAAAGAGTCGGGGAATCAGTTGCGCTAACGTCGATTTTCCGGCACCGGTCGCCCCAACGATCCCGACCATTTGACCTGGTTCGATGTGGAAACTGATGTCCTTTAAGGTTGGCGTTTCATCGTTTGGATAAGCAAATGACACGTGGTCAAAGTCCACGGAACCATCCAAATCTTCGCTATCTTCAGTAATGAAGGTCATCGACGTCTTCGTGTTCAGTACTTCGTTGATCCGGCCGATCGACACGAACCCCCGAGAAGCAAACATTGACACCATCCCACCCATAATAATGGCAAACATAATTTGCATCATGTATTGAATAAAGGTCATGATACCGCCCAATTGATCCTGAGCGTACGATGCAGATTGGGTGATATTGGTTGAAATCAACCAAATGGCAACGAAGATCGCCAACTGGGAGATGACCGTAAAGGCGGGAATCATCGTGGCAAAGGTGTACCCAACCGCTAAGTTGTGCCCCAGCAAGTCGTCTGATTCCTTATCAAACTTCTCAGCCTGACTCTTTTCTTGCACGAAGGATTTGACCACTCGTGCCCCACGCAGGTTATCCCGCGCAATCGCGTTGATGCGATCCATTAAATGTTGGAACGCACCAAAATGCGGTCCCATCGAACGCATCGACAGGCCCGTGACCATCACGATCAAGACCACCATCACAATGATGATCCACCAAAGCTGTGGCATTGTAATAATCGAGAGCACAAAGGCCCCTACGAATAACAGTGGAATCCGAATTAAAATCTGGAACGCCATCATCAGGAGCGTTTGCACCTGAGTGATATCGTTGGTCATCCGCACGACGAGGTTCGCCGATTGGTATTTTTCAATATCTTCATATGAGAACGTCTGAATCTTACGGAACGTCATTTCCCGCAAGTCCGCTGATACCGACTGGGCAATTTTGGCGGCGGCTAGCGTGTTGAGCACTGAGCCAATCAAACCGATCACCGCGATGCCAATCAAGGCAACCCCGTAACCACTGACCTTGTCGATCTTATCGGACGTTGAAAGCGACATGTTGGCCATGACGCTTAAGATACTTTTCATAAAACTGGGTTGCCACAACGCGGCCCCCACTTGGAGCAGCATTGTGAGCAACGCTGCGGTGATCAGCAGTTTGTACCTGCCGATTGCCTTCATCAACATACTATTGTCCTCCCCTTTAGCACGGTCTCGTGCACCTAGTCGGCTCCCCCTCAGTCGTTGCCCGGCACAGTTCAGTGCATACAAATGGTGATAACGGACGCCTACAATGGGTCAAAAACGCCAGTTATCACGACTTGGTTGGGCTTTATTTTTTTTACGATTAAACAGAGCAAGATGTATTATCCGCTAACGCTTCTTAAATGTAAAGCATAAATGCTATCACAAAATTGACGTTGTGCACGACCTTGACTACTTGGTCAATTAAACCCGATTTTGGCGGTGTTGTAAATAGCGAGTGCGTAAGTGGTGTAATTATGTTATTAAGCGGTGCGCTTACGTTTGTGTCCAGCGTAAGTGTGCGGAGCGAGACGGGTTGAGAGCAGTGTGCAAGGCGACATCGGTGAAGGCGCCCGGGCCTGGCGGGTTTACCGATGTCGCCTTGCATGCAGCTCTCAGTCTCGCGCAGCACCATTCGGCGTGGTGGTCAGAAAGCGCGTAGTTGACAAGTTCTTACAACTTCAGGAACCCTGGAAATAACAGCCAAAGTGACGCCGAATTTTGTAGCCTGAGAGCGCCGGTTTTCACGCGGCTTTGGCGAGCGAAGCGATGACAAACAGCCTTCACCCAAAATCCGCCCAATGCTTACGCTGGACAAAAACGTCAACAAAAAAAGAGACCACCACTGGCCTCTCCATCACCTATAAAATCGAAACATTGCCTTCATTCAAATCAACTGCATCCAAATACGCGGTTTGATTATAAACATCCAGATACATGCCATCATCTCGCACACCCAAAATCGATGTCGACAAATTCTTCAATCCCAGCAAGTGTTCGTTACCAGTCGCGGCCTTAATCCCCAACTGACTAATGCCACCGTGAGAAAAAATCAGCGCGTTCTCGTCCTCGCCTAGTTCCTCCGCAATCGTCCGAAGCGCATCCGCATACCGTTGCCGAGCCGCGTCAAAGTCTTCCACACCAATTGCTGCCAACCGGGGATCATTTTCACGCCGGGACAGTTTGCCAAACAGTTCCCGGTCACTGGCAATCAACGACTCCCGAGTTTGACCTTCCCACTGCCCAAAGGACAGCTCAGCTAATCCGGCAACTGCTTCGATACCGTCAATCGGTTGTGATAACCGCAACGTAACCAATTTAGCGGTATCCATCGCCCGTTCGATTGGACTAGCGTAAACTTTCGCAAACTGGTATTGATCCAAATACCGCGCTAACTGCTCATAGCCGGTCAGGTCATCCGTCAACAACGGACTATCCGCACCGGCGCCCTGGAGCCGCTTTTCAAGGTTCCACTGCGTCTTACCATGACGAATAATAAATAATCGTTTCATATCGTATAGCGGGACAACACCTTACCTGTCCCAACCTCCTTTGATTAAGACAAAGCGCTTAGAAAGCTCACTGCTCCCTAAACGCTCTGCCTTCTCTTCTATATTATGGTAATCGTCCGTCACCTAGCGCGCAAGGTTCGCCGCTGATTTAATTTTGCCTAACGTGTCACCACGAAGGCCCCGCCGAAGCGTTGCCAGTGAAATGGCGTCTTCTGTAGCAATGTTGCCCATGTTAACCTGCGGACCGTATTTTAAAATCAACGCCACTTGTTGGGCCTTCAATGGGGCCTCGAAAATCAACTTATCGATACCGTTTTCGGCCAACAAGTCGAGTTCGTCCACCTTGATGTTACCGTTGTTGTCGTAAATGCCGATGTTCTTTCCGGCCTCACGGGCTTCGAGAATCACGTAATGTGAGCCAGCAGACAAGTCAGCGTTGATAATAGCGACCCGTTCAGCTGGGGTTAGCTCGTGATCCAAGTCGGGGTTCTTCTTACCCACCTCGGAGATCACGAAGAAACCAGCTTCTCGCGCCTTAATGATTAAGTCGTGACGAATGTCTGCCGCAACAGTCGTCGAGCCATCGCTAACCTCGATGCCTTTAAACCCTAAAGCCTTGGCTTCATCTAAGAAAGCGTCGTATTGGTCATTTGCCAACGCCGCTTCCAGTAACGTGCCACCGGGATAAGGAATCAACCCAGCCGCCGCATACCGCGCCGTTTTGGCCATCACGAGGTTCCGGTCCATCACCGCGCTGGTGCCCCAGCCGAACTTCACGAAGGTGATCGCGTCACCGGCCGTGGCAATCAAGTCGTCCACGGCGTTGAGTCCCAAGCCCTTATCGAGAACCATCGTCTTGCCCATCGGAATCGTTGTTTCACTGGTTTGGTTTAAAAAATCGAATGCTTTCATTGGCAAATGCCTCCACTTTCTTGGTGCCTGTCTGGTTATCGTACTGTTAGTTTAGTGAGCAACTCTTAAATGAAGCTTAGAGTTTTCTCATAATTTCATGGCAATTTCACGATTGATTAATTTCTGAAATCTTTTCACTGCCCGTTGATCAACTTCAAAATATACTGTCGGCGTTCCCCAAACTCCGGCGTATACCGCACTGACTGAGACTGATCGCCAATGAGTCGTGTCGTAAAATCGGCTGAAAAATCAGCAATCACCCGTCCCGGATGCTTTGACATCACTAAAATATGGGTTCCTAGCAATAGCGCTTCGTCTACGTCATGGGTAATGAAGAAAATCGTTTTCCCGGTTTCATGCCAGATTCGTCGGACCAACGTTTGCATCTGTTCACGTGTCAACGCATCCAGCGCGCCGAACGGTTCGTCCATCAACAAGATATCCGGATCATTGATCAGCGAACTCGCAATGTTGGCACGTTGTTTCATCCCACCGGAAAGCTCATAGATGCGCTTGTCCCCGAATTCGGTTAACCCAACTTCATTTAAGTAGTAATCGACGTCCGTTTTGATCTGAGTTGAATCAACGTGTTTCATCTTAGGACCGAAAGCGATGTTATCGCGCACCGAGTACCAATCGTACAATGGCGCATTCTGGAAAACAACGCCACGCTGCGCATCAGTCCCCTTAATCGGCGTTTGATTCAGTAACACCTGACCCTCGCTCGGTGCCATGAAGCCGGCTAAAATATTGAGCAGTGTACTCTTACCACAACCACTCGGTCCCATCACACAAACGAATTCACCCGGGTAAATTTGAAGGTTGACCTCGCCCAATGCCGGAACGGTCTGTTTACCATTTTGGTAGTTCATCGCAACGTGTTGAATATCCAACAATGGTGCCTCATCCGTTGTTAAACCTTTGGCTGTTGTCGTTTGATGCTCAGTAACTGGTGCCGCTGATTTTGCTGCAATTGCCTCGGCTGCAACCGCTTCTGGTGTCACAATCTTAGTTTCACTCATTTGCCAGTCTCCTTTCCTAACGCCTCTGCCAGATAATCGTTATCAACCGTTGCACTCAGGGTCTTGCGTGACGGCACGGTGGTGATATTTTCCTGTAGTTTATGGAATTGGGCGGTTAACTGAAGCGTTTCGACCAATGACCCACTACCCGTTCCGGTTAAGCTGCTTAACTGCTCACTACCCGTTAGCCAGTGGTTATCTTCAATTTGTGCCTTAGCCGCTGCTTTTGAAATGCCTTCCCAACTCGCAACGTCCGCAATTGCGCGCTGAGGATTCGTTTTGACCAATTTGCCCACCGCCAGCATTGCCTTGACGTACTGTGCCACCACCTTCGGATACTTAGTCATCATATTATTAGTGGCAACCGCGATTTCAGGAATTGAAATGCCCTGCGCTGCAAGCTGACCATCACTTGTGATTACCGTCCCGGTCTTTTTGATACTATCAAGACTAGGACTCCACGTGTAGGCCGCATCGATTTCTTTTCGTTTCCAAGCGGCAACGATGTTTTGGCCGGACAAATCTTCAATCGTCACATCCGACGTGCTGAGGCCCGCTAATTTTAACGCCTGTAACAACGCATAGTGGGAAGTTGTGCCAGCAGGAACCCCAATGGTTTTCCCTTTCAGATCCTTAACCGATTTGATACCAGTTCCGTTGCGAGCAACCAACGCTTCGATTTGGCCACCCTCGGTGTACGGCACCGCAACCGCCTTATAGCTCACACCATTGACTAGGCCCAGTGTAACCGGTGATGAGCCAAACGAAGCAAGGTCTAATGTATGCGAGATGAAGGCGTTATTGATATCAGTTCCCGAAGAATACGTGGTCACTTTGACCTTCGTTTTAATGTATTTTTGTAAATACCCTTCTTTAGCTAAAATGGCCGATTCAGGACCACCTTCGATGATGCCAACGTTAACGGTGGTTGGATAAGCACTCGTTTTGTTGGCTTCGGCCGTCCCGGAGGTTGATGAACACCCCGTTAAAATCAACAACAGCGTCATCATGAGACCAACGAAACTCACGATCGTCAATTTTCTAAGCATGGCGTTCCCTCCCACCGATCATCTGGTGTTCCAGCAGTAACAAGAGCTTATCAAGCACGATCCCGGTGATGCCCATTAGGATAATACCCACAAAGACCACATCGCTTCGCAGATACTTGGAAGCGTCCAGCACCATCCAACCGATTCCGGAAACGGCCGCTACCATTTCGGCAGCCACTGATGTTGCGTAAGCGATACTCATTGCATTTCGCACCCCAACAAAAACCTCGGGCAACGATGCGGGCAAAATAACGTGGACGAAAATCTGCCATTGGTTGGCACCCAACGTTCGTGCATGATTAATGTAATCGGGATTGACTCGGGTCACGCCCGAAACGCAGGAGACAAAAATCGGTGCAAAGGCGCCAAGAAACAGTAAGAAAATCTTCGACGCATTACCAGTCCCCATCCATAGAATAATGATCGTATAGTAACCCAAAGGCGGCAGTGGTCGAATAAACGCAATAATTGGTTCAAATACCGCGCGAATCTTTTCCGAATAACCACTCAATAACCCGATTGGAATGGCAGTAACTGCGGCCAACCCGAAGGCGATAAACAGCCGTTGCAGGCTCGCCCACATGTGTCCCCACAACGAGGTCCCCTTGTAGCCATCTTGCAATAGCTGAACGAAGCAGGTCCAAATCTGTCCTGGCGACGGGATGATCAATTGCGATACTTGGTGCTGATATGTAATCGTGCTCCAAACCAGTAAAATCACCGCGACCGTGATGATGCTGATCCAGTACTTCTGTTTAAATGCTTTGATAGTCATCAAAATCCTCTCTATTTAGAACGCAACTTAGGCATCCTGCTCAAAGTCGTTCTGTTCGTTGTAGTTACGCTACAGTTTTTTGATATTGAATAGGTTTGATGATAACGGGGGAACCTTAACTTGGACTTAAAACAAAGTTTGGTTAGTGTCTGGCGTAACGATCAACTTTCCTTGGTTGCTGTCAGACTGTTCTTTTAACTCCTACACTGATTATCCAGATGGTTGCGAGACTTCATCGAATTATGCTGTGTGATTAATATAAAGAAACTACTGTCGTTTGTATCCAGCGACAGTGTGCGGAGCGAGATGGGTTGAGAGCAGTGTGTAAGGTGAGTCCGGTGAAGGCGCCCGGGTTTGGCGGGTTTACCGGACTCGCCTTACATGCAGCTCTCAGTCTCGCGCAGCACCATTCGGCGTGGTGGCCAGAAAGCGCGTGGTTGACAAATTTCCACAACTTCAGGAACCCTGGAAATGACAGTTTAAGTGGCGCCGAATTTTGTAGTATGAACGAGCACTTTTGACCGCGGCTTTGGCGAGCGAAGCGACGACAAAAAAACACCCCGCAAACGTGGGCGCGTTTGCGGGGTGTTTGCCTATATTAGAAAAAGGGTTACCTGTTTTTAGTGGGTTGCCTGTGACGAGCTTACGGGCAACATTGGTTTCGGCGCTTATTAGACTTCGTCTTCTTGGTAGTCGGGATACTTGGTGAAGCTTGTCGTCTTTGGTATCGTTCTGGCTACCGCGCCGAAATGCGTTCCGAGAAGCAGATTGCTGCATGTAAGGCGTCTTGGGTAAAACCCCAGGCCCGGGGCTTTCACCCAAGACGCCTTACACTCCGCAATCTAACCGCTTCTCTCCACGCTCTCTACTTAATATTAACCAAATGCAAGTTAACCATAGCAGAGAAGTCTTCCATTTGTTGGGCAGTCACTGCGAATGAGAAGACGGTGTGGTGACCACCACCATTTTCGATCCAAGCCTTTGAACCAGCCTTTAAACCGGCTTTAGGGGTCCAAAGTTGCTTAGCAACTGGCAAGAATGGAGTTTCAGCTTCAGGCTTGTTGCCTTCTACTTCGTACATGATCATCCGGAATTCGTCGCCGAAGTCAGCAACAGTCACGTCAATGGCGTCGCCTTCTGAACCGGTGAAGACCAAACGAGCTGGATCTTCCTTACCACCAATATCCAATGGGTGAACTTCAACGCGAGGCTTGTCTGAAGCCAAGGTTGGGTCAACTTCCAACATATGTGAACCGAGGATGGCTTCGTGGCCCTTCCGTAAGTCCAAGGTGTAGTCTTCCATGAAGGCAGTTTGCTTGTTATGGCTCATGATCTTCATCAAACGATCCAAAGCAGCGGTCTTCCAGTCACCTTCACCGGCGAACCCGTAACCTTCAGCCATCAACATTTGCGTTGCCAAACCTGGTAATTCCTTCAAGCCGTAAAGGTCTTCGAAGTTGTCAGAGAAGGCAGTGTAGCCGCGGTCGTCCATGAACTTCTTCAAGCCGAAGTATTCACGAATTTGGTACTTCACGTGGTCTTCGAACATAGCAGGATCGTTCTTACCTGGCGTCAAGGTGTATTCTTCTGAGATTTCGGCATACTTCTTGTCGATGTCAGCGTCAGAAACGGCGTCAACAACTTGAACTAAGTCACCCATTGCCCAGTAGTCAGCAGTCCAGCCTAATTGAATCTGGGCTTCGATCTTGTCACCATCGGTAACGGCAACGTTCCGCATCTTGTCGGCAAATACAGCGACTTTGATCTTGAAGCTTTCGTTGTAAGCCACAGCAACGTCTTCCCAATCAGCAATTTCTGCTTGGGTTTCTTCGTCGCCCCACCAGCCGTAAACGACTTTGTTGTTCTTACGAAGACGAGCGTTGATAAAGCCGTATTCACGGTCACCGTGCGCACTTTGGTTCAAGTTCATGTAATCAAAGTCGATGTCAGCGTAAGGAATGTTGTTCAAGTATTGGGTCGCCAAGTGCAACAATGGCTTTTGTAATAATTGCGTCCCACGGATCCAGTTCTTGGCTGGGCTGAAGGTGTGCATCCAAGTGATGACACCGGCAACTTCGTCGTCGTAGTTGGCATCCTTCATCAACTTAGTGATGTTTTCAGCAGTCGTTGCGACCAACTTGAATTCGATTGGGTAAGGCAACTTGCCAGAAGCATTTAACTTAGCAACGATGTCCTTAGCATCGTTTTCAACGGACTTTAATTGATCTTCACCGTATAAGAATTGTGAACCAGTAACGAACCAGAATTTGTAATCAGGTAACTTTTGCATGATTAATTTCTCCTTTTAAATGTTAGTTAATGATTATTCGTGCTTAGCATGGGTCTTTGATTGGGCGTTGTTTTGACCGTAGTAGGCGTTGGCACCGTGCTTACGGTAGTAGTGCTTGTCCAACAAGTACTGTGGTAAGCGGGTGTTGTCCATGGTCATTTGCATCGTGTGGTAGTCTTCTTCGGCAACCACTTCAAGGACCTTAGAGTTGTAGACGGCCTTGGCTGGTGTAGGACCCCAAGCAAATGGGCCGTGTTGGCTAACCAACGCTGCTGGAATGGCTTCGTAGTCGATGCCACGTTCGTTGAAGGTCTTAACGATGGTTTTACCCGTGTTACCTTCGTAATCTTCTTCAATTTCTTCCTTAGTTAAGGCATCCGCTGCCGGCACGTCGCCGTAGAAGGTATCTGCGTGCGTCGTGTTCATAGCTGGAATGTCCAACTTAGCAGCCGCAAACGAAACGGCCCATGGTGAGTGGGTGTGCACGATGCCGCCGATCTTTGGGAAGTGGTTGTAAAGGTACGTGTGCGTTGGGGTATCGCTAGATGGGTTCATGTCCCCTTCAACAACTTCACCCTTCAAGTTCACAACGACTAAGTCAGATGGCTTCAGGTCATTGTAATCAACCCCGGAAGGCTTGATGACGAACAACCCTTTTTCCCGGTCGATCCCGGAAACGTTGCCCCAAGTAAAGGTGACGAGTCCGAGCTTTGGCAGGGACATGTTGGCTTCATAAACTTCTTGTTTTAGTTCTTCAAGCATTGTTTATTAAACACTCCTATTTAAGGTATTTGGTTTACTGTTTGATTGCGTTAACGGCTGCGAGTTCAACGTTCAAGCCTTGTTTGTAGGCTTCGATAAATTCGTTGCAACCGGCCACACCAGCGGCGTCTGGTTCGATCGTGGTGCCCTCGGCATCAGCGAAGACTTGTTGATCCAAGTAGTCCGCTAAGTTTTGGTTGTGGTTGTCTTCGGCGTAGAGTGCCAAGACTGCCATGCCCCAAGGACCACCCTCACCGGCGTTACTCATCACGGTGATCGGCGTATCCAAGGCATCGGCCAAGACTTGTTGGCCAATGATTGGCGTCTTGAACAACCCACCTTGAGCGATAAAGCCGTCCGCTTTGATGTGTTCTTCATTGGCCAAGATATCGTTCCCAATCTTCAGTGGGGCGAAGGCTGAGTACAGATGCGTCTTGATGAAGTTCGGCAAGTTGAAGCGGCTGTTTGGTGTCCGCACAACCATTGGCCGGCCTTCAGGCATCTTGGTGATGTTTTCACCAGATAGGTAGGCGTAGCTCAAGATACCACCGGCGTTATCTTCAGCGCGTTTTGTGCTGTTGAACAATGCACCGTAAAGGTCGTTGGGCTTCAAATCAACGCCAATTTCCTTGGCAAATTCACCGAACAGACCGACCCAAGCGTTGATGTCTGAGGAACAGTTGTTGGTGTGGACCATGGCAACGGGTTCGCCGCTTGGCGTTGTCACCATGTCGATGTCGCGGTGGACGTTAGCCATTGGTTGGTCCAAGACCACCATGGAGAAGGCTGAGGTTCCGGCAGAAATGTTACCGGTCCGCGTCCGAACGGCGTTGGTTGAGACCATCCCAGTCCCGGCATCGCCTTCAGGGGCAGCCATCACTGAGCCGGCTTCCAACTGACCGCTCTTATCCAATAACTTGGCGCCTTCAGCACTCAAGGTGCCGGCTTGTTCGCCCGCTAATTTAATCGCTGGCAAAACGTCGATCAAGCTCCAGTTGTACTGGCGAACGCTCTTTTGTTGGTTAAACAGGTCGATCATCTTGCTGTCGTAACCCTTGGTGGCGTCATCGATTGGGAAGACCCCGGAAGCATCACCGATACCCAAGACCTTTTCACCAGATAACTTCCAGTGAACGTATCCCGCTAAGGTCGTGATGAAATCAACGTCCTTCACGTGATCTTCTTGGTTCAAGATGGCTTGATAAAGGTGCGCGATGCTCCAACGTTGTGGCACGTTGAAGTTAAATAACTCAGTTAATTCATCGGCAGCTTGTTCGGTAATGTTGTTCCGCCAAGTCCGGAATGGCACCAATAGGTTGCCTTCCTTATCAAATGGCATGTAACCGTGCATCATGGCACTGATCCCAATTGAACCGATCTTTTGTAAGGCCACGTGGTAGTGATCCGCCACGTCATTGGCCATTGCCGTGTAACTAGTTTGGATGCCCGCCCAAATCTTGTCGACCGGGTAAGTCCAAATGTTGTTCACCAATTCGTTTTCCCAGGTAAAGTCACCTGAAGCCACCGTTTGGAAGTCGTCAGTGACCAAAACCGCCTTGATCCGGGTCGAGCCAAGCTCGATACCCAACGCAACTTGACCAGCCACGATTTTAGCTTTGACTTGGTTTGTATCCATTTCGAAGTCCTCCAGAAATTTAAACTTATCTCGTTTACTTATCGATATGTTAATCGCTTACAAGACAGATTATAGCTTATTCATTCGTATCAATCAAGATTTATTTTATTTGTACGTATAAAAAGAGTGCGGAGCAAAACGGTTTGAAGTCGGAGCACGTTTCGGCACGGTAGCCAGAGCGTGGAACGAAACGCTTTGGGAGCGGCTTACACATAGCGCCCAGTTTCGTGGCGCACGTTTCGGCGCAGAAGCCAGAACACGCAACATCGACAAGTTTCACCACCAAGCTAACCTGTGGAACCCCCAATCCACCTAAGCGCCGAAAATCGCCGCCAACTTACACCCAGTAAAAAAACGCGGCTTTGCCCAGCGAAGCGCAGGCAAACAGCCCACCAAATCTCCCCAACACAAAAAAGCACCGTAACTTCCCGACTAGGAAATCACAGTGCTCATCCAATTCATTCAATCAATTCTCACTCGACCTACCGCTTCTGCCGTTTTCGCGCAAACGGATGTTTATGCCGGGCCTGAGTGGCCTGTTGCTGTTTCAAAGCTCGACTTGCGTTCGTCTCCTGCTCAATTCGATCCGCTACTGCCGGGCTCAATAGCGATCAGCGTTAAAAATGGCGCATCGTTGCTTAATGACTGTAATTCATCACCAAACACCAATGTGCCATCATCTAACTCAATTAATTATCGTTTCGCCACTGAATTGCGAATAATCAGTTCCGGTTCGTAAACAATGTCTTCGACCGGTTGCTTATCGATCATGTTGATCAACATCCCCGCCGCATCGTGACCCATCTTTTCCTTTTCGTGCACCATCGTGGTGATGGCGGGTTCCATAAATTGCCCTAGGCTGTAATCATCAAATCCGGTTACCGATACGTCTTCCGGCACCTGCAGATCTAACGATTTCACGAGGTCAATCACTTGAATTGCCAACTGGTCGTTATAGCACATGATGGCGGTTGGTCGTGGTTCAACGGCTAGCGCCTGTTCGATCTGATCCAGCGTCTTCTTGATTGGATCAGTCGTCCGGTACATGATGACGTTGCTTTGAATCATCACATCGGCGTTACGTTGATAAGCTTTGATAAAGCCGTTCATCCGGTTGATCCCTTGAACGTCATCGATTTGGAACACGCCCAAGATGCGTTGGTGGCCTTGGTCGATCAGGTAGTCCGTCATCCGTTTCATGGCGTCCTCATCATCCGTGGTCACCGAAACGCCGTCGATTTGTTCGTACTTGGCGTTGATAAATACCGTTGGCAACTTAAGTTCTTGGATTTTTTGGTACAAATCCGCGTTCGGCGTCTGCAGCGTACTTTGGGTTGGTTCGATGATCAGCCCCGCCACGTTGCTCTCCAGCATGGTAATCAGCGACTTGCGTTCTCGCTGTGGGTCATTGTGGGTGTTTGCCAAGAGCATCGCAAACCCGTTATCCGAAATGATTTGGTCAGCCCCGCTAATGATGCTTGGGAAGATATAATCCGCGATGTGCGTTGCGATAACGCCAATCATGCGGTTATTGCTGATGCTGTTGGCCTTGGCGCTTTGCCAATCGTTCACGTACATCCCGCCACCCTGGATCCGGTAGATCAGGTGCTCGTTTTCCAAGTCCCCAACGGACCGGCGCACCGTGTAGCGGCTAACCCCGTACTTATTCATCAGTTCGGTTTCGGTTGGTAACTTTTCACCGATCTGATACTCACCAGCCAAGATTTTATTTTTAAGTGCTTCTTCAACTTTTTCGTATTTTGCTTGCATGACGTCGACTCCATTTAGCGTTCATTTTAAGTAGTTGTTCGAATTTTTTAATAAATTCATTGCTAATCGGCCAAAAAGCATTGACATTTGTCCGAATAATTATTATGTTCGTAATCGTATTCATCTTAACACACAATGCGAAAATCCCCGAAAGTTTTAATAAATTATTTCTAGGAGTGACAAATTATGAAAGCGTTTCAAGAAGTGTTTGACCAATACCAAGGCCACGATGTAACCGCCTTTCACCTTGAAAATGACAACGGTGTATCAGCTGTTATTTTAAGTCAGGGGGGTATCATCCGCGAAATGAACCTGCCAACCAAGGACGGGAGCACGCAAAACATTCTGTTGGCTTACCCAACCACGGCGGACTACTATTCAAATCCGTTCTACGTCAACATGATCATCGGCACCGCCGCTGGCCGGATCAAGAACGGTGAATTTACCATCGACGGCAAGACCACTAAGGTAGCGCCAAACGAAGGTAACAACACCCTCCACGGTGGCCCTAACGGCTTTAATACGGCTAACTGGACCGGTGCCGTAGCTTCTAATGATGAAGCCGCTACGTTGACCTTAACGCACCATTTTGAGGCTGGTGAAGGCGACTTTCCAACCATCGACGTGGCCGCAACTTACACGTTGACTAACGACAATATTTTGAGCGTTGGCTTCGCCGCTCAATCTGAAACGCCAACCATCTTCAACCCAACCTACCACACCTACTTCAACGTGGCTGGTAGTGAAACGGTTAAGGATCAAGTGTTGCAATTAAACAGTCCACGCCACTTGGACGTTGACGGCGAAAAGATTCCAACTGGCAAGTTCTTGGACAACACCAACACGCCATTTGATTTCCAAACACCCGTTACGTTGGGGAGCGCCATTGACCAAATGCAGGATACCGACGAAAAGGGCTTCGATGACATCTTCGAAGTTGTCCCTGACGCCCAAACTCAAGCCATCGCTAAGTTGAGCGATCCTGAAAGTGGCCGTGCGGTTACGTTGCATTCTTCACGGAACGGCTTGATCGTCTTCACCGCCAACTCATTCACGCCTGACATGGCATTGACCTTGGGCGCTGGCAAGCCTTATGAAGGGGTTGCCTTGGAAGCCCAAAACTTGTCAGACGCCACTCGGTTTGATGATTTCGGTGACGACTATGTCTTGATGCCTGGTGAACATAAGGTTTATGCGATTGGGTATCAGTTTGAGTTTTAGGGTGTTGGATGGCGCTCTGAAACCTGCTCTTAGATAAACATTTTAGTCAGTCTTCGCTGTTGAGGGCTGGCTTTTTATGTGTTTTAAGGTATAGATGCAACCTCATCGCATAGACATTCTGGCGTGATATTTGTGACCACTTAGGCTAAACTATTACCTACAAAAGTGTATAAGGTTAACACCTAGGCCAGTCACAACTACCAGTGGTTAGCTATTTTTGTGCGACGAATGGGCGCATAGAAACTCGTCAATACCTGCGTAAACAAAAAGGACGCTCAATAGCGTCCTTTTTGTTTATCCTCATTTCCAATAATACCACCGCCGCCACTCCTGAAACCGAAACTGTACCCAGTCATCAAACGAGGCAAATCGTTCTGGAAGCCGCCCTTTTCGGTAGATTGGTTCCAGTTCTGGAAGCTGTTCAAACTCGGGTTCACGATCATCAGTATCTCGCAAACGAGAGTACGTCCACCACTTTTCAGGTACCGGTTTAGCAAGCATCACGCCTCTACGTTCAAAGGTCTTCCGCGTCATTTCAATCTCAGCTTGAACACTAGACCAAGGCTGACGCAAAACGCCATCAATAACGTCATATTGATCAATGCCAATCCGTTTATAAGCTGCCCTAGCACGGTGTGGGTAGTCATCAAAAACACCCGCATTAACGCGGCGCCGATATTGACGATTAGCAATTTCCTTGCCACCACTCATGTGCATCTTAACAATTGGATGGTGCCGATAACTTCTACTCATGGTTATTTTTCAGTTGCGCTACCCTCACGCTGACCTAGCACTTGAATGAGCCAGCTAGTAGTCGCAACTCTCCTTTTAGTGCCATTACAGCACGGGAGAAATGTTTTGGTAGGGTTGGATCATGTGATAGACCTCCTGCCCGAGTTGGATGTGGTTGGGTTCTGTCGAGCCTTTTAAGTTAACATACATCCGTTATTTTAAGCAATTGATTTGACCCATGATGTTCATTTTCTAAATTAAGTCACCTTTTCACGTCATCGCTAATATCGCAAAAAATGCCTAAACCGTTCAGTAACGCTCAATCCACGCACGAAAAGCACTGCCATTCCATACTAGAACGACGGTGCTTTTCAACATCTATTCAATTAATCAATTCAACTCAAATTAGTTAGTCCCTGGTTCCCCAGCTTCAACGTGACCCTTAGCGTGGGCACGTGAACGAAGATCAGCTTCCAATGATTCAAGCGTCCGGTTACGAGTTTCGATGGTGAATTTGGCAATGAACCAAATAGCAACGAAGCAAAGTACGCCGTAAACGATGAACAATTTAGCAATCCCTTGGCCTTCGGCGTTAACTGCGTGTGCAGGAGTGAAGGCAAGTAATAACATTGGGAATGATTGTGAAACACCGAAGTTGGCAGCCCAGTTGATAACGGCGCCGAATGAGTTACCTAAACCACGAATGTTCAATGGGAAGGCTTCACCAATCATAACCCACATAACAGGGCCCCAAGTTGCTGAGAAGAAGGCGATGTAAAGGGTCAATGCGATAACACAGATCCATGAACCCAAGTTACCGTTACCGGCTTTCAATACCAACATAGCGGTTGACATCACTAAGAGTGACGCACCCATCCCGATGGCACCGTAAGTCAACATCTTCTTACGATCGATCTTATCCATGATCTTAACGGCAATCGCAGTCACAACCACGTTGAAGATCCCGATAACGATGTGAGATTGAAGCGCAAAGTGTTCGCTAAATCCGGCAGAGATAAAGATCTTTGGCGCATAGTACAACACAGTGTTACAACCCATGACTTGTTGGAAAATCGCAAGTCCTAAGGCCATTACCAACACGGGACGAGCCATTGTACCGAATAATTCTTTGAAACCGCCTGAAGGAATCGAAGCTTGTAACTTGATATCTTCCAATTCTTCGTCAACGGCACTGTCATTTGCATTAATTTGAAGTAAGACGTTCCGGGCATCGTCTGCACGGCCCTTTCTAACTAAGAAACGAGGTGATTCAGGTAAGAACAAGCCACCCAAGAACAAGAGAGCGGCAGGAACAGCGGCTAGGCCAAGCATCCAACGCCAGCCGACAGTCTGTGACAAACCAATCATACCCTTTGGTGATAACCATTCGTTAGAAACGTAGGCCAAGAAGATCCCAGTCATGATCATCAATTGGAACAAGGTCCCAATCCCACCACGCTTGTCAGCGGGTGCCAATTCGGCAAGGTAGGTTGGAATCAAGGCTGAGGCACCACCAACGGCGATCCCTAACAGTACCCGTGAACTAACCAATACGGCGTAATCTGGCGCAAACCCAGAACCAAGGGCCCCGATAAAGAAGATAATTGCAGAAGTCAGTAATAATTTCTTACGACCTAATTTATCAGATAAAGGTCCGATAATAGCGGCCCCAACAATGGCACCTAACAGAACAGAAGCGGTAATGAAACCGTCTTCAAAAGATCCCGCCTTAATCCCTAATTCTTTCCCAATAAACAACATGGCACCGGAGATAACCCCAGTATCATAACCGAACAGTAAGCCACCAAGGGCCCCAAAGAAGTAAATGAAGTTAGTCGACATTTTCTTCGGACTTGCATTGCTTGCCATATACTAATTCCTCCCATTCAACTGAATGATAATTGCTAAAACTCCAATAAATTTAGAAAGCAAACAGTAAGCGCTTTCTTGTATGATATGTACTATACAGTACTTAGTTAGTTTTTTCAACCAACTAATCAAAAATATTTTAACTTTTTTGATAAGTTAAACCGTTTCCATGACTTAAATCATTGACAAATCTAGTTTTTGTGTTCTCGGAAGCTAACCTAATCGGGCGCGATGACCCGTCAAATCATCAAACATCGCCATCTACGCACAACAAAAAGTAGCTTACCGACTTAAAAACTCAAGTTCGTTAAGCTACTTTTTAATGATGGGCTGTGCGACTTCCTTAGATCGCGTTTCTCCGCAGTCACGTCATATAGATTCGTTCTACTCGTCCTCATGCCGTTTCTTGCGCCGTAAGCCCGCTAACCCAAACATGCCGGTTAAGAGGCCTAAAATACCAGCCGCCTTCGCAGATTCGCTTGCCGCATCATTGGTCTGCGGTAACTTATTAGCCGCCTTGTTTGTGGTGACCGTTCCAGCGTCGCTATCAGCGGTAGCGGTTGCTGATACGACCGTATCGTTAGCAACGTTCGATTGAAGTTGCTCAGTCGCAATTGCGTTAGTTGTCACCGCATTTCCGTTCGCATCCGCTGTCCCGTTTTGCGTGTCACCAATAAGCTTATCCGCTGGCTGACCAGTCGTTGATGTCGAATCTGTCGATAACGCGGGCGTCTCAGGTTGAGCCGCTACCGATTCATCCGTACTCGTGCCAGGTTCAGCACCAGTACCTGGCTCAGTGCCGGTCTCGGGTTCGGTTCCAGTACCCGGTTCAGTGCCGGTCTCGGGTTCAGTCCCAGTACCCGGTTCAGTCCCAGTGCCAGGTTCAGTCCCAGTGCCAGGTTCAGTCGTTACCGGTACGTACGTCACCACTGTATTTTCACTCAGATCAGTTGGAACAGTTGGTGGCAGATAGCCCTTCGACGGATCAGCTGAATCAGCTGGTTGGAGGGCATTCCCGGCGCTATCCGTTGGCGTGTAACCTGGAACGTCCGGTACGATTGGTGTCGTCGGGGTCGTTGCCTTGGTTGCGTCAGTTGGATCATTCGGATAGGTCACAACCAGTGGGTCACCGCCAGTTGGTGGGGTGATTTGGTACTGCCCCATTGCGGTGTAGACGTAGGTTACGGTTACATTACTATCTGGGACTTTCCCCGTTGCGTTGACCGGGGTCGTCGTTAGGTAGTAGCCGTTGATGACCTTGGCGTTAGTGCTGTAATCGGTCTGATAGGTCAATCCGGTCTGTACATCCGCTGGTGCAAGTGATGTGCCGGCACCATCAACATAATTGACCGTTAAGCTGTAATCATGGTTAATCGTGTACTTAATTGGCGTATCGACACCCGGATTCGTTACTTCTGGTAGCCGGTAGCCCTGACTTGGGTCAGCCGAATCAACCGGTACCAACTTGGTACCATCTGAAACAGCTGGTGTATACCCTGGCACATAACTGACGACTGGCGTGGTCGGTGTTAAAACCTGACTCGGGTTAACCGGATCATTTTGATAAGGCACCGTTGTCGTTTCGCCATCAGTTGGCGACGTCACCAAGTAATTGCCCAATTGACCGTAAGTGTACGTAACATCCTGATTGCCGTGCCCCATCTTACCCGTTGCGTTCGCTGGTGTCTGGGTCAGATAGTATCCGTTGATAACTTTTGCCGTTGACGTATATGGATCGTTGTAATTCAACGTCTGCGTCTCTGGATCACTGATTGCGGTTCCGACGCCATCAACGTAATTTACCGTCAAGACGTAGTTGTTATCGGTAATGGTCAACTTGCCATTGATCGTCGTGATGAGGTAGTTCTGGTTAGCAGCGGCATCAGCCGTCACCGCGATGTCATAACTACCAACCGCCGTATCACCACTCACATCCGTTAACGTATAGACCGGCGCAACCCCTT
This sequence comes from Secundilactobacillus muriivasis, assembly GCF_054785195.1. Classification (NCBI taxonomy): domain Bacteria; kingdom Bacillati; phylum Bacillota; class Bacilli; order Lactobacillales; family Lactobacillaceae; genus Secundilactobacillus; species Secundilactobacillus muriivasis. Next base: position 91,219 of record NZ_BAABMI010000019.1, read on the forward strand.
GCGCTGGTTGCCCAGTGACAGTGGCCACGATTGGCCCATACGCAGTCCCGTCAAATGCCTTAGTAACCGTTGGCGCCGCAATGGTGATCGCAACTGGCGTAATAACAACCAGACCATTTTGGACATCAGCAGCGTCAAAGTCGAAGTTCGGGTTAGCCGCTTGTAATTTGGCCAAGCCGTTCGCGCTCAACGTAACACTGTATTTACCAACGTTTTCACTGGTAATGCCAGTCGTATCAAAATCCGTTGCGGCCAACGTTGGTACCGTGAATGTATCGGCGTAGTTGCTTGGTGCCAAGACGGTAAAGGTTGCTGGGGTCGTCGTGTGGTCACCATCGTAAGCTTTAGTAGCGCCTTGAACCACAATTGAAGTTGCGAGTTGTGGGTTGGCGTCAGGTTGGGCAGGATTGGCTGGTTGATCAGGCGTGTTCGCCGTTGTTGGTGTGGTTAACATGGCCTTAGCGATGCTCAGTTTTCCCGCCACCGTATGAATCTCATAGTTGCCGTTAGCGCTTGCATCAGACGTTACCACAATTGGGTAGTCTCCGGCATCGATAGCGTGAGTTAAATCAGTCAGGGTATAAACTGGGGCGACACCTTGCGTTGGCACCCCGGTGATACTTGCTGCCGTGACGGTTCCGGTGTAGCCTTCACCGTCATACGTCTTGGTCAAGGTTGGCGCCACGATAGTCACCGGCGCCTTTGTGATGCTAAATTGGCCAGTCGTAATCGAAGCCGTGGTCAAGACGTAGTTCGGGTTAGCCGCTTGCAACTTCGCTAAACCGGCGTCACTCAAGGTTACGACGCTATTACCAACATCTTGACTGTGGGCAGCCACCGTAAAGTCGGCCGCCGTCCAGTCCGTTGGTGCAACTAACCCAGTACCCAAGCTTACTTGGAACGTGGTTGGGTCAGTTGTGGCATCCCCGTTGTAGAATTTGGTTTCATTTAACACCGTAACATCAGACGCCGTCGTAGCGGCAGGCGTAATCGTCAACTTACCGGGCACTAGCGTCATCGTGTAATTACTGTTCAGCGAAGCATCAGTATCTACGAAGATCACCGCACCGGTGTACGTCCCAGCATCGATATCGTGACTTAACTCACTCGTGTTTGCAAATGCACTGTAGTCCAGGCTGTCACCGGTCGTTGGCAAGCCAGTCACCGTCAAAGTCGTCCCATCCAACGTAACTGGGGTCGTGTAAGCCAGCCCATCATAGACCTTGGTTAAATTAGGTGCAGTCACCGTAATCGCTGCCGGCGTAATCGTCAACTTACCCGTCACTAACGTCCGATCAACATTGGCAAAACTGACCCCAGCATTGGCCGCAATCAACTTCGTCCAACCTTGATCACTCAACGTCACCGGATAGCCATCAGTGTTGACATCTTGACTGGTAATGCCGGTCTTATCGAAATCAGCCGTCGTCCAAGTCGTTGGGGCCGTTAAGCCAGTTGGCAAATTAACGGTATACGTTGCTGGATCAGTCGTGGCATCGCCGTCGTAAACTTTAGTGCTGCCCACAAGGGTAATCCCGGCGTCTGCAGGTAGCGCATAAACGACCTTGAAGATTTGGCTGGCACCGGTCGCATCACTAGTCGTATCAAACGTTCCCTGAGCTGCTAAAGCGGTTGCCAATGAGGTGTAGGTACTGTTACCAGTTGCATCCGTGATTGGCGCCCCACTACCGTTAACGACTTGAATCGTGTATGGAATGCCCACTTGTGCCAAGTCAGCATCAGTTGTCGTAAAGCTGATCGTATCGGTTCCCGTTTCAGTATCAGGTTGCGTTGTCGCCGCTACATCACCGCTGGCAGTATCGTTAATGCCGGGGTAATCGGAAGTTAATTGCGCTGAACTGACTTGATAATGGTTAACCAACACCCCTGAGCCGTCTGCTAGGAACGTTGTTGGGCCCGTTGTGTTAACAAAAACGTACCCGGGAATCGTTGGCACGGTATTTAAAACCGGATCCCCCGTCTGCCCAAACAAACCGGTCACAACGTAACTGCCATTAACTAATGCAACACTTGGCATGACACCGGGATACCCATTGATTGCGTTACCATCCTGATCAACGTTTTCTATCGTTGCCTTCGTATCGTAATCATCCGTCGCCGAACTGGTGAGCAGGGCCGTTGCCGCACTAGATTTCAGCGTACTATAAATGGTGGCCGACTTATTCGTGTTCGTGTCACTAGTTGGCGAATAAAGATCACCAATATAAGTTATCTTGTTCAAACCCGATACTTTATCAGCTCGAACGATAATACTCTTAATGGCCGCCCAATCAGTCACTTGATCAGCCGTCAACAGTTCACTTGGCAAGGTCGTCGCCGGGTCAATCGTCCAAGCAGTCCCATCCGCAAAATTCAATGCTGTACCATCCGTTGAGTAGCTGACAGCATCAGTCGCATAATAAACGGTACTCGTATCGCCCTTAACGTTGTTGGTGACATCACTACTTTGCTGAAGGGCTCCCGAAAGCTTGAGGGTGAAATCGGCCGTCTGACCACCCGCCGCATTTGGATCAGTCTGTCCCACTTGTGGCAAATTCGTCACATCCCAGACAGTCGTTACATCAGCCGTAAAGTTATTGACGATGGGGATTTGAAGATGCTGCAGTCCTTGAATCGTATCACCTATTCCAGTGTAGTCTACTACCGGGTAGTTATGCGCCGTACTTGAATAACCCGTCATGCCATCAGCTGTTCCTTGAATGGTTGGCGTGTTCAACAGACTTTGTGGGGCAATGATGGTATAACGATCATACAGATCACCATTATTTCTCAACGTTGTTGTTTGAATCACCGTACCATCTGACAATGTCAACGTTGAAGCCACCCCATTATTTAAAGTGGCTCCCTTTAGGCTTGCTGTATCAAATTGAATCGCCGAAGTCCCAGTTGGGAGTGGCGACGTGATTTCTTGCATACCTGCCGTTGATGAAATGCCTAAAGCCGCCAATTGTGTGGCATTCTTTTTATCATAGGTCGTCCCGCCGTCAGCCGTATAAACGTACTCGGGCGATGGTGCCTGACCAAAATTGGCAAGCACAGTACTGGTCGCAGTTGGGTCAACTTTGAACGTAAAGGTGTAGCCATCATTATTGTTAGTGGTATACCCGGTCCCAGTCCAATCCATCTTCAACACCGTTTGGCCATACTGATTCTTTAACGATGTAAACGTTGGGACAATGGTGTTTTTAGAGCTATACGGTAAGCCATTCGTTAGCTGCAACGTCATTTGTTCCGGCACTGTGACGTAAACGATCGGTTCAAAGATCCCGGCTGCAATTAACCCATTGTTCCCGCTTAAATTATAGGGTGAGCCATCATAAGCATCTAAGTTGTTTCCAGTGGTCCCATCACTATAACCATTCGTATTGTACGAGAGCGTTGTGGTCCCACCTGGCACAACGATTTTATTATCATTAGCTAAGCTACTGCCAGTAGAATTACCACCATAGTTAATAAAATTAGGATTAATGGTTTGAACCGCAACGTTCATCGATTTTGCGTCATCATGGCCATCAGCCGAGATTGTCACTGGCATCTTGTAGGTCGTTCCCGTAACCGCGTTATCATTGGCATAACCTAGTACCGTAAAGTGGTAAGCATTCACGTCACTCGCTGGAAACTCTGGCACGATTCGGTCAAAGGCATCCGGATAAATCGCACTTTGATAATTAATAGTATATTGTTCAATTTTACTGTCAGTTGCGAGTGCTTCACCAGTCGATAACTGTCCGGCCGTATCAATTTGACCCGTTAGTGGATTCCAACTTTGACCCGCAGCTAAGGTTTGAGTCACCGAATTCCCGGTTGTATCGGTCGCAACAACCTCGTAACTAGTCGGCGTATTATCATAGTAGGTCCCGATATTGGCAATTGGCATGACGATCCCGGTTGACGTCAACTCATCCGGAATGGTCATCGTAATACTTGGTATTTTCTCGGTGGTTGATCCATTTGAAATGCCCAAGATACCAATGATATCACTGCTAGGATCACTACCAATGCCGCGCTTAATGGTCCCCGTGTACCCGGTTACTGACGTTGTCCCAGTGGTGCCAGTAAGCGTCGGTGTCGTCAATCCCGTAAACGTATTGGCGGTATCCAATTCGTCACCGTTATCGATATTCGTTTCACCAAAGTATAGGGTACTGCCATTAGCGTATGTCATATACCCGGAGGCGCCCACACTGCCATCAGTTGGGGTCGCTTCTAACGAGGTATATTCACCAATAAAGTAAAATCCAGTCGCGTTATTGAAATTTCCCAAGTACGCATTCGCTTGATCCTGTTCCGCAATAATTGGCGTGCCCACCCCACCGGGTTGAGAAATCGTTAATGGTTGCAGGGTTGAACCGATGCTTGGAATCGTCAGCCAGTAATTCAAAACCCCTCGAGCCTCAGCAGTCTTATTTAACGCAGTAGTCATCTGCGTGTCCAGCTTAAAGTTCGATGGTACTGGAATCGAAGCATAGAATTTATCAGTATAATCTGATCCGCTAAAATCAAACCGAGCGCCATAGATATATGGTTCATTCGTCGTTTTTTCTGATTGATTGACGGCAAAAATCGTTCCCTTCGTTATTTTGATGTTTGGATCCAAGGTAAACGTTTGGGTTGCCGTTGGTACTACCTCATTATTAATCGCCAGTGTAATGGTCTGCTGGGCGCCTGAAGCGATTCCCCTCAGTAGATTGACTTGGCCAACGTTGACCGCGTAAATCTGGTTACCAGTCCCTGGCAGTGTCCAGGTATACGTTAAACTGCCATCGGTATTATTAACTACCGTTGGCGTGCCATTGTACGCTTCGAAGTATGCGCCCTTGGAAGTCGTAAACGAAAAGGTATCGCCGGCAGTCCCCGTCATCGTTATCTTAAGGGGAATTTGTTGTCCGGAAGTGAACTTATAGCTATCACCAGGCGTCGTAGCGGTCGTATCCTTGCTGCCACTAATATCCGTGCCCCAAGTCAACGCAACCGTATCAGTTCCCGCATAGTCATTTGGATCAACAATTTCCCGGAAACTGGCCGTTAACCCCTGCTGTGCAAGCGCTGTCACCACAGCTTGATAAACGGCGCTACTAGGGGCATTGACGATCAAATCCCCATAAGCATCTAGTTCAGTCGTCACGCCATCTGGTAAACTAGCCCGTTCTTGGGCGGCTTGGGCATTTACTAAAACGCTGGCAGAAACACCCTTTTTATCTGATTCCAGTAAAACGCCCGCTTGAACCAGTTCTTGACTCATGTTATTCACAATTGTGGCCGCTAAATTCAGTGATGACACTGCACTATCCAGATTTGTCACTGATTGACTATCAGCTTGGGCGACAGCGTCCGTCACAGATTGCACTTCATTGGTTGCGTGGGTGGCAAGCGCGGTTAACGCCTTGTCCGTTGGAATGTTGTCAGTCTCACTTTGGTTGGCAACCGTCGCTCCTTGCGTCACCGTTGTTGCAATTTGACTACTGATATCGGTGGCCTGCTTCACCAATTTTTGACCAGTTTCGACACTGTAAGTCGTCACTTTAGTAGCTGTTGTTGGTGACTCCTTGCTGGCGGCTGGGGTCGTTGTTGATTGCCCATCGGTAGTCGTTGTTGACTGCGTTGAAGTCGTTGGGGTTGTCGCATCCGTCCCGTTGATGACAGTTTTAGCCTTAGTCTGATCAGCCGTTGACGTCTCGGATTGAGTACCCGTTGACTCAGCCGCTGTCGTCGCCGTTTCGGGCTGATTTGTTGCTACCTCACCAGTACCACTTGTCGTTTCGGACTGACTCGTCGATGTGTCATTAACACTACTTGCCGCTTCGGACTGATTCTTCGCTACCTCATCAGCACTGCTTGACGAGCCATCCGCTTGCACACTGGTTGCCGGATCAGTCACTTGACTGGTTTTCAGCGTCACTTGCTGCTGATCAGTTGCCGTACTGGTCACCGCACTCGTACTAACTGCCGCGTCAGTCGCAGCATGAGCGGTTACTGAACTATTATCTGGAAACACAACTAAGCTAGACGAAAAAAGCGAAATCCCAGCAATTAGCCAGAGTTTCCCTTTCTTGTATAACTTATAGTGCCGTTTTTCTTCCAGACTATCCCTAAACAGCTTAGACTGATTTTGATGATTTTTCATAAAAAGCCCCTCCTGCTCCTAAATGTCTCATCTTACCGGTGATTCCCGCAATCACCTACTGCTCAAATGCAACGCAAGTCGCCTGCACTTTAGCCCCCTAATGATGATATCCCAACTCGTTTCCACACGAGCTAGTTGACTTACCAGATGAGTATATTCGCTCAAAAATCCGAGACAACCCATCCTTATTACCGTCTAGTATAAATCAGTTACTAGCAAAAATTAACCATTAATTTTTCAATTCAAAATTGCTTTCCAACTCTATAATTGTTCAACCAAAAGGCCATGCATGGCTATTGGTCATGATACAACTTTAGAGTAACATTCTAATAAAATACATACAACCGATAATAACTGGATACGATTAAAAATAGGCCGCTGAACTCGAAACTCGAATTCAACGACCTATTTTAGTTATGCCACCAATCAGTTTATAGCAGCAATTAATCAGCGTCAGTTGGACTAAACCAACATCCGATACAACCGCTGATTCTCCTGCAGATTAATATAGTTCGGATCAAACTTAGCCAACCGTTCCAATAATCGATCCAGATTCTTGGCGTCACCTAACCGAACCCCAATCAACACTGGCCCTTCAGCACTGTTGACCTTCTTCGTATATTCAAACTTCGTGATGTCATCATCCGGGTTCAACACCACGTTCACGAACTCCCGCAGTGCCCCAGCCCGTTGCGCAAAGTTGACCACAAAGTAGTGTTGTAACCCTTGGTAGATCAACGACCGTTCTTCAATTTCTTGCATCCGGTTGATGTCATTGTTCCCACCAGAAACCACACACACCACGTTCTTGCCGGCCAAATGATCCTTATAGACTTCCAAAGCTGCAATACTTAAGGCGCCCGCTGGTTCAGCAACTAACGCCAACTTGGTATAAACGTCTAGAATCGTCGTGCTAACTAGTCCTTCAGGCACTTCGATCAACCGATCCACGTTTTCCTGACAGGTGGCGTAGGTCAGCTCGCCCACTTTTTGAACGGCCGCGCCATCCACAAACTTATCCACGGTCTCAAGGGCTTGAGGATGCCCCACCGCAAAGGCTTTAGCCATCGAGGCCGCCCCGCTGGGTTCAACCCCCACGATCGTCGTTTGCGGACTGACCGCCTTCGCGTGAGTACTGATTCCGCTGATCAACCCACCACCGCCAATGGCTGCGAATAGGAAATCGATGGATTTAGACTGTTCCTGCGCATCGTTGAAGACTTCAACGGCTAAAGTTCCTTGGCCCGCCATGGTGTTTAAGTCGTCAAATGGCGCGATGAAGGTCTGGTTGTGTGCCTCGCTAAAGGCGACCGCAGCAGCATTTGCCGCATCAAAGGTATCACCAACCAGTTCGATTTTCGACTTGTCGCCGCCAAAGAACTTCACCTGATCAATTTTTTGTTTCGGTGTCGTCACCGGCATAAAAATCGTGGCCGGGATATCCATTTTGGCGCTAGTCCACGCCACCCCTTGCGCGTGGTTTCCCGCACTGGCACACACAACGCCGCGCTGACGCACATCGTCTGGTACCTGCGAAATGGCGTAGTAGGCGCCGCGAATCTTGAAGGACCGAACCGCTTGTAAGTCCTCACGTTTCAAATAAACGTTACAATTGTATTTCTGTGAGAGATACGCACTGTACTGCAACGGCGTGTGAGTGACCACTGGCGCTAACACCTTGTAGGCCTTTAACACCGCTTCATCCGTTAAAACTGAACTTGTTGTCATTAATTACCATCCTTTTTGATTGAAATTGACGTGATGTCGTCATTAATATCGTTTGACCCTATGTAGCTGCTACACGCTCTTGAATCTAAGTTACTTATAAGATAAATAATAAATGAGTTTTCTCATTATTTTATCATCTTATCACACTACTTAGCCATGTCAACGGTTAATCAGACACTTTTTCTCGACTGAGTATTATCGGTAGAATCCTGTTTATAGCGTAATAAGATTTGTTAAACTGAGGCAGATAATGTCTCATCAACCTGATGCTATAATGAGGTTAAATAACGGTGCATCATCACCCAAAGCGCCACTTAAAATAAGTACAAGGAGGTTCCCACTCATGACCCTCACCATGTCGTTAACCAGAATCATCACCTTCAATCCCCCAGAATCTAAAAATCAACCCAACTTTGACATCTCACTGCGCGATACCAATCAGACCGTTCCGGGGATTCAAGTCGACCAAGCGCTGTCAACCTTACTGCACCCACTTGGCCAACAAACCAACCAAGTTGGGACCTTCGCGATGGAGTGGACCGACGCCTTCTTTTTAGATCAGTACTTTCAACGCCACTTTCGCCACGAACAGTCCTACCTGCACACAATCGACATCACTTGTAACTTCCAAGATTTGACCAAGTTAAATCGGTTACTCAAATCAGCAACTCAAGCTGATCATCCAATTGACGAACTCCCTTTAACCGATGCTGAAAGCCCGACTAACCGCGTCTACCGCTCCCAACTGTCAAGAACGAGTTGGTTCATCGCGCTGGAAACCAAATCGATGACGCAACTGATCAATGCTGGGTTGGTGAATGGCATTGATTCGCGGGCGGCGACGAATAGTTTGTCGGTTGTTTATCGGTATGAGGCGGTTGAGGGGTAGCAACTTCATTGATAATGGCGTGCTTTATTATTTTGAATTAGAATATCATGCTATATTGTGATTAATTACTTGAAGGAGGCTCACACAATGGCTAATTCCCCAATTTCAGAACAACAAGTCTTAAAACAGCTCAATCAATACACCCATACTATCGAGACAGCACCTCGAGATTCAACTGAATTTTTTGATGCAACTAAAGCTTACAATCAGCTCTTGCACCCAACTATTAACATTCGCGATTTGGTATTTTTAGGTAAAAATCTTGATCACTCGATGACGAATGCCAAATTGGCCAAATTGATCATAGCAGCTCGCAACGACCAAGACCTATCTGACGTCTTAGATATCAACGAAGACGCTCGAGTCGCTTACAAATTCAAACATCTCCGTCAAGCCAAACATATGACCCAACAAGAAGTTGCGGCCAAATCTAAAAATTATACCCAGAGTCAAATTGCTAAAGCCGAGCTTGGTCAACTATCATTGAGTCTGTCACGTTGGCAAGCACTATTTGAAACGTTGGGTGCAACTGCGCACTTTGTGATTGCTTAACCCATTATTTTTCCTAATCAAAAGTGGCACGACATTCTGCTAATTCGCAAAATGTCGTGCCACTTTTATATGTGAGTTGTGTGAGTTACCTGTATCAAATCAAACTAACTATATTAATGAGCCTAAATTAATCGTTCTTAGGTCCTTCAACTTCACCAGCTTGGACAGGATCTTCCTTCTTCAATGCGAAGGCAGCGAAGATGGTAACGACGGCAACGATAGCACCCAAGACGAAGTAAGTGTGTTGGAAGCCCATTGAGTCGTACATTTTCCCAGCTAAGAATGAGAAGACGAAGACTGAAATTTGCTTAGCAAAGTTCGACGCTAACGCGTACACTGTGGCGTAAAGACGAATATCGAAGGCCCCGGCAACGTATTTCATAATTGAAACCAATACCAATGGCATTTCGAATGACGCCAACAACCGAAGGAAAACAACCCAGAACAAACTTGGTGAAAGGGCACTCCCAAGAATCCGGATGGCCAAGATAACACCGTAAGCGATCAACCCATTACGTGAACCGATCCGGTTGATGATCCATGGCATTGGGAACATGAGTAAGAATTCCAACCCGATTTGGGCAGTGGTCATGTAGCTGTATGCCTGAGTCCCTGAAGCGGCCGTGTGGAAGAACGTCTTGAAGAAGATGATAAATTGTTGATCAAACACATCGTACAAAGCTGAAGTCCCGATGTAGAAGATTGACAAGTACCAGAAGTTCTTCATCTTGAAGATTGAACCAATCAAGCTGGTATCCAATGAACCTGAAGTATCACCGGCAGCTGATGCATTTTCCAAGTGAACCTTATCAGAGAAGATCAACAAGAGGGTCAAGCAGATACCCATGAAGGTACATGCCCAGAAAATTGAGTTAGGGCTCCACAGGAAGAGTTGACCACCAGCGAAGGATGCACACATCCCGGCTAATGAACCACCCATCCGTGAGTGACCATATTCAAACCCGTTAGCTAAACTAGCACGTTGAACGTACTGTTCAATAACGGAAACCCCACCATTGAAGATGAAGCTTAAGAAAATCCCGGTAATGACGGCAACTAAGCCGGCATTCATTTTAGATAATGGCAAGAATAACCATTGGAAGTACGGGCCGATTAAGATAGCGGCAACCGCAATGGTAATAATCAAGTTCTTTTTGAACAGTAACCGGTCAGATAAGACCCCGAATGCTGGTTGGAATATCAGTGAGATCCCGGCCATCATCGAGAACACAAGTCCGGCAGTGGTACCGTTTAAGTGACCAACTTGTTCCATCCACAGGGTCAAGTACCCGTTGATGATTTGCCACATAAAGAAGTACGTAAAGTGGGTTAATGGAAAACCCCAGAAATCTTTCTTTTTACTAGCTGTTTCGTTCAAGGTTATTCACTCCTTAGTCGTAGTTGTAAGGGACAGGCTTGCCAAAGTTTGGTGTGCCATCGTCATTCCAAGTAAAGGCTTGAACCTTCGTGTGCCGGTTTGGATCGTACAACGGATCGCCTTTGATCTCGGTGTAGTCACGGCAGTGGTAGACGAGAATATCGGTTTGACCATCTTCGGCAACTGTAAATGAATTATGTCCTGGGCCATATTGGTGTGTTTCCATATCGCTACCAAATACTGGCTTAGCAGACTTACTCCAGTTCGCTGGGTCCAACAAATCAGCATCATCGCTAACTGTCAGCATCCCCATTGCGTAATGTTCGTCGGTTGCACTAGCCGAATAAGTTAAGAAATAACGACCATTGCGGTGAATAATAGCTGGTCCTTCATTGACCCAAAAACCAATTGTTTCCCAGTCATATTCTGGCTTGGATAACATCACTGGTTTCGTCTTCAGGGTCCATGGGTTGCTCATTTCAGCGATGTACAGGTTGGAGTTCCCTTTGATTTCGGGATCCTTTTGGGCCCATACGTAGTAGAGTTTGTCGTTTGCTTCAAACGTGGTGGCGTCGAGACAGAATGAATCCATTCCGGTTTCAACTTGACCATGTTCGAACCAGTTGTCTTCGTTAGCCATTGGGTCTTCTGCGTCACATTCGATACAGAACATCCGGTGTTGGAACATGCCTAATTCGTCCAGAGCAGTTGTTTCAGAGGCTGCAAAGTACACGAACCATTTACCGTCAGTGTAGTGCAGTTCTGGTGCCCAAATCAGTTGTGACATGGGACCGCTTTCATGCTTACGCCAAATTGTCCGTGGTGCAGCATGTGCCAATCCCTCCAACGTTCTTGCACGCCGGATTTCAATTAAGTTGTATGCTGGTACTGATGCAGTAAAATAGTAATAACCATCAGTATGCTTGTAAATGTATGGATCAGCCCGCTGTACAATGAGCGGTGATGAATATTGCTTGGTGTTCGTCATGGTTGCAGTCTCCTTGGTGCCAGAGTGCGGAGAGAAGCGATTAGAAAGCGGAGCGTAAGTGACGTTTGCCAGAACTCCCGGGTTTTGGGAGTTGTGGTGAACGTCGCTTACGTGCAGCTTTCTGCTTCTCGGAGCACGTTTCGGCTAGATAAAATTTCCCCAGAATCTCAGAGGAATAAATCTTAATAATGATAATCTAAATTCCAACGCTAGAATTTATATGATAACTCTTGTCGACGAGATAAGCATACGGTCAAATGCAAGCGATTACAATATGCTTTTTAGTTTTTTTTAAATTTTTAGCCTTTATTGAAAACGTTTTTATTGTTATAATCGTTAAAAATAAGCTTTTTATTGTTAAAAAAGCAATATAAATATTGTTAATTAAATAACAAGCAATAAAAACATTGGAGGTAATTGGTATGGAAGCTGATATTTCAGATAGTTCACTGCCCGTCTTCAAGGCCCTCGCAAGTCCGGTTCGAATTCACATCATTCAAAAATTGTCCCGGCGTAAAATGAGCGTTTCGGAACTGGCAACCGATCTTAACCTGAGTAGTACGATCATCTTGCTGCACCTCAATAAGTTAGCGGATGCCGGGATCATTAAGTTTGAGCGCGTTGGTCATAATAAGGTTTCTCGCTTACAAGTGGATAACATTAATGTCCATTTTCCACAGATGATTTATCCTGAATTTGAATCCTATACCACTCAGGTACCAGTCGGTCACTTTACCAACTTTAACGTGACCCCTTCCTGTGGATTGGCTGGTAAGACTGACTATATTGGCAAGGTTGATAACCCCGCCTACTTTGCGGATCCAGAGCGGATGAACGCCGGGATGATCTGGTGGTGCAATGGGTTTGTGGAGTATCAATTTCCAAACTACCTCGCTAAAAACGATAAGTTAGAGATGCTGGACCTCTCTATGGAGCTGGGCTCCGAGTTCCCATTTTCCAACAACGTTTGGCCGTCTGATATTACGGTCTACATCAACGGAACCGAAATCGGCACTTGGACCAGTCCTGGCGACTTCTCAGATATTCGTGGCAAATACACGCCGGAATGGGTGCCAGACAACGTTAACCAGTACGGGATGCTGAAGACTTTCCGGTTGACTCACGATGGGAGTTTCTTGGACGGTCAGCCATTTACGGATGTGTCGTTGGAAGATCTGGATACGCATCGTGAAACCTTCTCCGTTCGGTTTGCGATTAAGAAAAACGCTAAGAACAATGGTGGTTGCTGCATCTTTGGGCATGGATTTGGCAATTATAATCAGGATATTGAGATGAAGTTGTTTCATAGTTAGAACGTGAAATAGGCACCTTGCTGAAACCCTAAAGTTAGGGTTTAGTAAGGTGCCTATTTCGTGTGAGTTTTTAGTCAATGTATTTTATTCTAGCGCAGCAATTGGAGCAGATTAAAATCAATAATAGTATTAATTAAAATTTATCAAATAAATTTAAGCATCGTTGACTATCAAAACGTCCTTTTAATCAGTGAGCTTTTTTCACTTATCCAGCCATCGTGTTTTCAAAGTCTCAAAATTTTCAACTACTTTCCCAGTATCATTTATCAGCCCTAACTCTTCTGGCTTCGCAATCAACATCGCGTACTCAACACATCAGGCGGTAAATGGGGATAATCATCTAGGCTAACTCTAGTAGTCACCATAAACATCTCCTAAATGGTTTGGTGTCTTTAGTATATAGCACCGATTAACTACCGCCAAACCATCAGCCTTCGCTGACAAACAAAAACGGCGATGAATTCTGAACAAAATTCATTAAAATATTGGGCGAGATACCCACGTTTTCAAACGTGGGAGGAAAGCCCGCCACTCCTCTTTTCTGTAAAAT